>JBKOYU010000670.1:0-2359 GCA_046725575.1 Actinomycetota bacterium
CGCACCGCGATGGTGCGGGCGGTCTATCCGGCGCTGCGCGCGATGAAGGCGGCGGGCCGCCCGCAGAGCGAACTACTCAACACGGTGGTGGCGACCGCCGAGGGTTACGCCTTCCCCACCAACCTCGACAGCGACCAGCCCATCGGCAGCCTGGCCCCGCCCAGCCAAGTCGACACCGTGCTGGCCGCGTTGGCCGACGACCTCACCGCAGAGCAACTCGATGTCGCGCTGCGCGACCAAGACGATCGGAGAAAGCCATGACGACACTCGGCGTAATCGGACTGGGCCGCATCGGCGCCTTCCACACCGAGACGCTGTCCGGTCTCGAGGGCGTCGACGGGCTTGTCGTCGCCGACGAGCGCCCCGACCTGGTTGCGGCCGTCGCGGCTAAACACGGTGCAAAACCCGCAGATTCGGTGGAGGAACTGCTGGCGTCGGGCGTCGACGGTGTCGTGGTCTCGGCCGCCACGCCCGCACACGCCGAGCTGACGCTGGCCGCCGTGCATCGCGGTCTACCCACCTTCTGCGAAAAGCCGATCGCCGCGACCGCCGCGGAGAGCGCCAGGGTCGCCGAGGTCATCGCTCACTCCGGCGTGCCGGTACAGGTCGGCTACCAGAGGCGGTTCGACGCCGCGTTCGCCGCGGCCAAACGGGCGGTCGACGACGGCTCGCTGGGCCTGCTGCACACCGTCCGCAGCACCACGATGGATCCCGCTCCCCCGCCGATGGAGTACATCGCGAGTTCCGGCGGCATCTTCCGCGACTGCGCCGTCCACGATTTCGACGTGCTGCGCTGGATCACCGGTCAGCAGGCCGTCGAGGTATACGCGACCGGCAGCGTGCAGGGCGACCCCCGATTCACTCAATACGGCGACGTCGACACCGCCGCGGTGGTGGTGACGTTTGATCAAGGCACCCTCGGGGTGGTGTCCGCCGCCCGCTACAACGGCCACGGTTACGACTGCCGGCTGGAGGTGCACGGCTTCCATGACACCGTGGTCGCCGGGTGGGATCAGGGTGTACCGGTACGAAATGTGGACCCGGACAACGAGTTTCCGGCCGGGCCAGCGCATCACTTCTTCATGGACCGCTTCACGGACGCGTTCCGCGCCGAACTGAGCGCGTTCGTCCACGTGGTCAACGGCAACGCCGCCCCCGCGTGCACGGTGGCCGACGCGGTCGAGGTCGCGTGGCTGGCGGAAGCGGCGACGGAGTCGTTGCGACGGGGTGTCCCGGTACGAATCGAGGATGTGAGGTCACCGTGAAAGTCGCTGGCGCACCAATCTCCTGGGGTGTGTGCGAGGTACCCGGATGGGGATATCAGCTCGGCCCGCAACGCGTACTCACCGAGATGCGCGACGTCGGACTGGCCGCAACCGAACTAGGGCCCGACGGCTTCCTACCGTCGGATCCAGACGAGCTGACCGCCCTGCTGGATTCGTATGGACTGCGCTGTGTGGGCACCTTCGCGCCGGCCTGGCGGCCCGGGTCCATGCCGGTGAACTGACCTACACCGAAGCCGTGCGCGACGGCATGTACACGCCGCTCGGCGGCGGCGACGTCGACATCGCAGGCATTGTCACGGCGTTGCGCGGCAACGGCTTCGACGGATGGTTCGTGATGGAGCAGGACACCATTCTCGACGGCGAGCCGAGCGATGAGGGACCGATGCGCGATGTGCGGACCAGCATCGCCTACGTGAACGACGTATGCCGGTCCGTGCCGGTATGAGCATCCGAAGACGATCGCGAGTGAGGATCGCAGCGAGACCCGCGTCGATGGGGCGAACCGCAAGCTCCCGCCCGAAGCGAGGACCGGAGCGAGCGGGAGTCGGGGCATGAGCCTCAGAATCGGGGTGCTCGGCGCGTCGCGGATCGCCGAGCTTGCCATCGTTGGGCCGGCGCGCGAGCTGGGACACCGGCTGGTCGCCGTCGCGGCGCGTGACCCGCAGCGGGCGCAGTTGTTCGCTGAAAAGCACGGCGTGGAGCGCGTTTTGGCGTCCTATGACGCAGTGGTCAACGATCCCGAGGTCGACGTCGTGTACAACCCGCTCGCCAATGCGTTGCACGCGCCGTGGAATCTGGCGGCCGTCGCGGCGGGTAAGCCGGTGCTGACCGAGAAACCCTTCGCTCGCGACCGGGCGGAGGCGCAGCGGGTCGCCTCAGCGGCCGACGCCGCGGGAATCACCGTGATGGAGGGCTTTCACTACCTGTTTCATCCCGTCACAAGCCGCGCACTGGAACTAGCACCCGGCGGTCGCGTGAATATCGCGGCCGAGGATGTGCGAAAGCGCGTCGGCGCTAGGTCCACGCCATCGCACCATCAAGGCGGCGCGGCAGATCTTCGAGCAGCTTCTCGC
>JBKOYU010000037.1:0-4241 GCA_046725575.1 Actinomycetota bacterium
GTCGAAAGCACTTGTCTTGCAGTGATTTCCGCGACGAACCACCTTGCGGCTTGCACATTGCACATCCGCACCACGGGCGCGACGGATGATGAGTGGGCTGATGACTCTCCTTGAATGACTCCGCGCACCAGGTCTGCCGACCACGCAGCCCGAGATCAACGAGGCGGCCCCGGACAACGCCCGTTCGTTGTCACGTCCTCTGGAAACTGCCAACTAAAACTGGAACGGACGGGACAGACACCATCGGGAAGAAGTTATCGGCACGTGAATTCGGCTGTCGCCCAACTCAATCGAGGCCCCAGGCGGGCTTCAGCGCTCCCTTCAGGCCTCGGCCCCAACCTGAAAAGCGTCGCCGGATGCGATCGGAGCGGTTTGAATCACCTTTGAGACAAACCGGAAGCCCCGAAGGCCGATGAGGAACGTCCAGTAACAGCGGGTGGCCGCACGCGCAGTGCAGCAGCGACATACGAAAACCGATGTAACTGGCCGCTTTCCACGCAAGACCAGCGCGCCGTGCTATCCCATTCGGCGGCGATTGCGACAGCGCCTACTGCACGAGCAAGTTCGCGCTCGACGGATGGTCGGAAGCGTTGGCCGGCGAAGTGTCCGCGTTTGAGGTGGGGGGTGATGATCGTCGAACCGTCGAGGTTTCGCACCAGCTTTCACGCTTGCCGATGTGCTTCCGGTCGCCGAGGCCAGCGACACTTACCGGAGTGGAATTCTCGAGGCGGTGCGCGCTCCTCGCGCGCACTACCCAGCCTCCCGGTCAGCGTGAGCCCCCGCTACACGGCGAACTCTTCGCCGCCGTCAGGCACTTTGACTGGTTCGAACGGGTGGCAGGGCGGCACGATGATCTGCATACCCAGCAATCACGACGAGTCGAGATGGGCACAAACGAGCGGGCCATCGTCATCGCGTTTTCTGCGACCTCGGGTTAGTGATCAGTGAATTATCTTCGGTGGCCGGGGCCGGATCGAACAGGCGTGATGGACTTGTCCACACGTGTGGCTCTGTCCACGTCAGGCGTGTTCGGCGAAATGTGGCTTGGGTGAGCTGGTTGTGGAGCGGACGATGAGCCTGGTCGGCACGGTGATCGCGGTGGGGTGGGCGGCGCTCGACTCGACGCCGTCGAGTGCGTCCAGGACCAGGCGGGCGGCGATCGCGCCTTGTTCGTGGACCGCTTGCCGCACGGTGGTGAGGTCGGTCAGTTCTGCGAGGGGGTGATCGTCGATGCCGACGATGGAGATGTCGTCGGGTATCCGCAGTCCGCGGCGGTGCAGGGTGCGCATGACGCCGAGGGCGAGTTCGTCGCTGTGTGTGTAGACCGCGGTCGGTGGGTCGGTGGTGTCGAGGATGTCGTCCATGGCGGCGGCGGCGTTGGTGCCGCCCCAGTCGACGTCACGAACGAGGTCGTGACGCACCTCGATGCCGGCGTGGTCGAGGGCGTCGACGTAGGCCTCAGACCGGCCCGACCGCGCCGGCCAGCCGGGCTGGTCGGGGTCGTGGGCGGCGATCATGGCGATTCGGCGGTGGCCGAGTTCGATGAGGTGATCGACGGCTTGCCGGCCGGCATGGTAGTCGTCGATGCAGACGTAGGGGTATTCCACGCTCTGCCCGCCGGCGGCGATGATGGTGACCCCCAGTAGTGCGAGCCGTTCGCGTTCGGCGTCGTCGACCGGGAACGCGACAACGACGACGGCGTCGACTTTGCGTCGCGCCGGTAGCCGCGTGAAGAAGTTGGCCCGGTCTTCCGGTCCGCCGACGTGGTACAGCAGCACGTCGATGTTGGCCTGGGACAGCACATTTTCGATGCCGCCGACCATCGCCCCGAAGAACCAGCGCTCGATGTGCGGGACGACCAGCGCCACGCGCCGGGTGCTACCGCTGGCCAGACGCACCGCATCGGGCGATACGACATAGTCGAGGCGTCGGGCGGTTTCGAGGACCTTCTCCCGGGTGGCGGCGGCCACGCCGTAGGCGTTGTTGAGCGCGCGCGACGCGGTCGCCAGTGACACGCCCGCTTCGCGGGCCACGTCGCTGAGGCTCAAGGCTGTTAGGCGCTCAGGCACAGCAGAGATAGTAGCCGCCCGGGGGTTGATTTTGGAAGCGCTTCCGATATACGCTTCGGAAGCGCTTCCGATGTGATGCAGATCTCAATGGAGGACCCGTGATCACCCCTCACGCGCCGCGGGCCGCTCGGGCTTGGATCGCCGCGGTGTGCGCGGCGGTCGTCCTGCTGGCGGCGGCCTGTGCCCCGCCGGGCAGCGGTAACGTCCGCGCGGCTTCGGACGCGCCGGTGCAGGTGAGCACCGACCTGGGCAGCGCGCGGATCGAGCTGACGCTCTACGACGGGGTGGGGCTGAAGAAGCTTGACGACGCGTTGATCGCCGCGTTCACCGAACGGCACCCGAACGTGTCCGTCACCGCCCGCTACGACCCGGACAATGTGCAGGCCATCAACGCGCCCCGGGTGATCGCGGCGAGCGATCCGCCCGACATCACACGGATCGTGGCGCTGCAACCGGCGGTGGCGAACAAGCAGCTCACCGATCTGGGTCCGTGGGCGGCTGCCTACCGGTGGGATGAGCTGCCGCCAGGTCAGCAGGCGATGTACCGGGTGGACGAGAACGGTGTGCGGGGCCGGGGTGCGCAGTACACCATGGCCAGCGGTTTCACCGTCACCGGCTTGTACTACAACAGGCGGCTCGCCGCCCGGATTGGGCTGACTAGCCCGCCGACGTCACTGGATGAGCTGCAGCGCGCACTCGCAGCGGCGAAGCAAGCCGGGATGATCCCGCTCATGGCCGGCAACAAGACGGGACAGGGGACGTTTCTGATCCAGATGATGTTGAACGCGATGGTCGGTCGGGACGCGGTCAACGACTGGGTGTTCAACGTTCCGCACGCCAGCCTCGATACCCCGCACGCGGTTGAGGCGGCGCGCATCGTCGCCGACTGGGCGGCCAAGGGCTACTTCAACGCCGACACCAACGGCACCGACTCAACGAGCGCGGTCGGGCGCTTCGGCGCCGGCGAAGCACTGTTCTACGCGTCCGGCAACTGGGACGCGGCCACACTGCAGACGAAGATGGGCGACGGTGTCGGCTTCAGCTTGCCGCCGGTGCGCGACGGCAGCCGGCCGGTCGCGATGTCGGACCCGGTATCGAATTTCGCGATTCCCGCCGGATCCGATCAGAAGAACGCCGCGGCCGCGTTCCTGGATTTCCTGCGCAGCGAGACGGCGCGCCAAATCGCGGTGGATGCCGGGTTCGCACCCACCGGAACCGGGCCCGCACCGCACACCGAGCCGGGGTCGCTGAACGCGCAAATTCAGGCAGCCTTCACCGATCTGGTCGACGCGGAAGGGCAGGTGCAGTTCGTCCAGAACGCCACCAACGGAATGTCGGGCACGTGGCTGCCCCAGGTGCAGATGCTGGTCGCTGACAAGACCACCCCCGCGGACCTGATACACGCCGTGCAATCGGCCTACGAACAGGACCTGGCACGATGACATCGTTTGCGACACCAACGCTTTCGACCGCACACCGGCCGCGGTCCACGCCCGGCACGCATTCCGGCCGCACGCGCACCACGCGCCTGCGACAGGGGCTGACCGGGTGGATGTTCGTCGCGCCGGCCGCTGTCATCTACGCGCTGTTCGTGTTGCGGCCACTACTGACCACGATCTGGTACTCGTTCTACAACTGGGACGGCATCGCGGTGGGCAAATGGGTTGGGCTCGATAACTACCGACACGTGCTGACCGATCCCCGGTTGCTCTCGGCGATCGGGCACGCGTTCTTCCTGATCGTGTTTTTCACCGTGTTGCCGGTCCTTGGCGGACTGGTCGTGGCGGCGCTGCTGCAGGAGATCAAGATCCGCGGCCTGGGCACCGCGGCGCGCACGCTGCTGTTCCTGCCGCAGATCATTCCCGGGGCCGCCGCAGCGGTTGCCTGGGTATGGATGTATTCGACCGACGGCACGGTCAACCAACTGCTGTCGGCGCTGGGTCTCGACGGTCTCACCCGATCCTGGTTGGGCGATTTTGACTGGGCGCTGTTCGCTGTCGGTGTCATCGGCACCTGGCTCGGGCTCGGGTTCTGCACCATTCTGTTGATGGCCGGCATCGGCAAGATCGACGCCGAGATCTACGAGGCCGCCCGACTCGACGGCGCCACCTTCTGGCACACCTTCCGGTACGTCACGGTGCCCGGGCTGCGTGCCGAAATCGGGGTGTGCGT
>JBKOYU010001001.1:0-4669 GCA_046725575.1 Actinomycetota bacterium
CAGTCATCCCGGCGGGGTCGAAGAACGCGCCGAGGGCCGCCAGCCCTGCGAGCACCGCGACATTGATGACGTGAACTCCGAACGCGAGCGCCAGGAGGGGGACGGTGGCTACCGACAATGCCGACAACGCGTCGGAGATCATGGAGACCCGCCTGCGGCCGAGGTAGTCGACGGCGGCTCCCGCGATTAGGGTAGCGGCGAGCAGCGGCAGGGTGCCCGCCATCGCCACGATCGACGCGTCCAGCGCAGAGCCGTTGCGCTGCAACACAAGCCACGGAAACGCAACGATGGATATGCCGTTTCCCGCACCGGCCATCAGCGCGGCGAACAGGATCAAGAACAGGGGCCCGCGCTTGCTGTTGGTCATGGGGTATCGCGGCCGAATCTAACAGCGGCCAGGGTCGCGCGGCATGCGATTTTGCCGCGCGTGCACAGTGGTCGTGTGAAGCTGGCCCATCCGCGTACCGGCGTGATGTTCGATTCGCCGGTGCCTCCCGGCTCAGGCTGGCCGGGTGATCCGGCGACGTCGCGAACCGCGGTGGCCGAAACGCCGGCCCATGTCGCGTCGATGGCGGCGGCGGTCACGACCGTCGAGGAACTCGACGCAGAGGTGTCGGTGTGCCGCGCGTGCCCGCGGCTGGTCGAGTGGCGCGAAGAGGTCGCCGTTGTCAAGCGCAAGTCGTTCGCCGACCAGCCGTACTGGGGTCGGCCGGTTCCAGGTTGGGGCTCGTCGCGGCCCCGGGTGTTGATCGTGGGGTTGGCGCCGGCCGCGCACGGCGGCAACCGCACTGGCCGCGTGTTCACCGGTGACCGGTCGGGCGACTTTCTGTTCGCGGCGTTGTACCGCGCAGGGCTGGCCAATCAAGCGGCGTGCGTCGACGCAGCGGATGAATTGGTGCTCAACGACACTCGGGTCGCCGCGGCTGTGCGCTGTGCGCCGCCGGGCAATGCGCCGACACCGGCCGAACGCGCGGCGTGCGCACCGTGGCTGGACGCCGAGTGGCGGCTGATCGGTTCCGGGGTGCGGGTGATCGTCGCGCTCGGGGCGTTCGCGTGGCGGGCGGCGCTGCAGATGGTCGGCTCTGTCGCCTCGCCCGCGCCGAGGTTCGGGCACGGTGCGACGGCGACGCTCGGTGAGGTGACGCTCATCGGCTGTTATCACCCCAGCCAGCAGAACACGTTCACCGGCAAGCTGACCCCGCAGATGCTCGACGACATCTTCCGGCAGGCCGCCGAGATACGTTGAGTTCGGTGGTCACGGTAATCACCGACAGTGTCGCGTGCCTGTCACCCGAGCTGCGGACACGGCTCGGGGTGGCCGTCGTGGGCATCCCAATCACACTCGACGGCACACAATAAGCGACGGCATCGACCTGACCGCGGAGCAGTTCTACGCGCGCATGGACGAGACCATCTCGCACAAGACCGCGGCGTCGTCGGTCGGCGACTGGCTGAACGCGATGCAGGCGGCGGTCGACGACGGTGCGGACGGCTTGTTGGTTCGCCCGACTAGGGAACGCACGCGGGAAGGGAGGCGTTGAGGTAGCCATGCGGCTTTCCGTTCTCGACCTCGTGCCGGTGCGCACCGATCAGACGACGTCCGACGCGCTGGCGGCTACGACGCACCTCGCGCAGACGGCCGATCGCCTCGGCTACACCCGCTACTGGCTGGCCGAGCACCACAACATGCCGGCCGTCGCGGCCACCAGCCCGCCGGTGCTGATCGCGCATCTGGCCGCGCAGACGTCGCAGCTGCGGCTGGGATCTGGCGGGGTGATGCTGCCGAACCACGCGCCGCTGGCCGTCGCCGAGCAATTCGCGCTGCTGGAGGCGGCCCATCCCGGCCGCATCGACCTCGGCATCGGGCGTGCACCCGGCTCCGACCCGGTCACCTCTTTGGCGTTGCGCGGAGCGGCCGGCCGTGACGACCGCGACATCGAGGCGTTCCCGGAGTATCTGGACGACGTGGTGGCGTTGATGAGCGCGCGCGGCGTACGGGTGCCGTTTCCGAACCAGCGATACATCCTCAAGGCGACGCCGGTGGCGGCGACCGAGCCGAAGCCATGGCTGCTCGGCTCGTCGATGTACTCCGCGCATCTGGCCGCGGCGAAGGGCCTGCCGTATGTGTTCGCACATCACTTCTCCGGGCAGGGCACGGCTGAGGCGCTCGAGGTGTATCGCTCCGAATTCAGGCCGAGCGACCTGACGCCCGAACCGGTGACGTTCCTGACGGTCAACGCGGTAGTGGCCGAAACCCGTGACGAGGCAATGGCTTTGATTCTGCCGAACCTGCAGATGATGGCGAGGCTGCGGACAGGTCAGCCGCTCGGTGCGCTCGATCTAGTCGAGGACGCCGCCGCGGTGACGCTGGCGCCGCAGGCGGAGAGAATCGCGGAGGGTGCGTTGCGACGCGCGGTTGTCGGCGCGCCGACCGAGGCGGCCGATCAGGTGCGCGCGCTTGCAGACGAGTTCGGCGTCGACGAGGTGATGGTCAACCCGGTCGCGTCGGCGCACCGCGGTACGGATCCGGCGACCGCGCCCGCACGTGACAACACGCTGGAATTGCTGGCCAAGGAGCTGTTCTGACCTCGCCCAGCGCACGGTTGTTGTACGCATCGGCCAAGTAGACCCGCGAACAACCGTGCGCTCGGCGCACTAGGGCGACAGCTTGACCACTGGTATCGGTCGCGAGGTCCGCTTCTGGTAGTTCTCATAGCGATTGGCGTTGTTTTCGTTGACGATCTGCCATAGCCGGGCGTAGTCCGGATCGTCGGGCAGCACCGGCTTTGCCGTCACACCGAATCGCTTTGGGCCGACGTTGATTTCGATCTTCGGATTGGCCTTCAAGTTGTGATACCAGCCCGGTGCCTTGGGATCGCCGCCCTTGGACGCGACCACCAAATAGGTATCGCCATCCTTGGCGTACGTCAGTGAGTTTGTCCGCTGTATGCCGGTCTTGGCGCCTACGGTGTGCAGCAGCAGGTTGGGCGGAGTGCCGGGGAAGATGCGGTGCCCGATCCGGCCGTTCGTGACCTTGTAGATCTTGTCGTGCAGCATCAGCAGCGGGACGCCGATGTACTTCTCCCACACTGGCATGGTCATGTTGCTCAGTCTTGCGTAGCCGAGTCGAGTTGCGCCAGCGCGTCGCGCAGCAGCCGGCCGGACCGTTCGCGGTCCGGATCCCGTCGCAGCAGCATGCCCTTGGCGAACGACAGCTTGTCGCCGTTCTGCCGCGGCAGAACGTGCAGGTGGATGTGGAACACGGACTGGAAGGCAGCCTTGCCGTCGTTGATGACGACGTTGTCGCCGTCGGCGTGTAGCCCCGACTGGCGCGCGGCCCGGGTGATGCGCTGCCCAAGGACGACCATCCCGGCGACCGTGTCCGGCGGTGTGTCGGTCAGGTCGACGGTGACGCGGGTCATCACGGTCCAGCGCTGGCCGAACGGATCGAGGTGGGATTGGCTTGACGCTCATGTCCGCCAGCTTCGTGGAACCCTGGATGTGCCGTATTGGAGAAACGCGACATGAACGCGGCATGGCTACGCTGGCCCGCGTGCATGACGACTTAAACCTTGACGATGAATTCCTTGATGAGTCCGAAGTAGAGGATGCGGCACTAGAGGACGACAACGGCCATACGCTTTCGATTCGTCGCGCAAACGGCGAAGAGGTGGTGAGCATCTTTTCGCCGACTGAAGAGTGGAGCGTCTACCTACAGCCGGGCGGCGGGATGACGAACGCATTCGTCGGCACACCAACCGACCCGATCGTCTGGGTGAACGCACTTGATCGGCCCGTTGAGCGCGACGAGGACGGCACGTACTTCATCCGCATCGACTAGGCCCGAGCGCGCCGCCATTCCCTAACAACTGGAGGGGTCCGGGTTGTAGGTGGCCGCAGCTGATGTCGACCGACCGCGACGACCTGCGTTTGCCGTGCCCCTCATATCGATCCTCCGACGCCGCCGTTTGCGGTCGATCGGTAGCGGGAAGTTAGCCGGTGGACAACAGTCACCTCTTGCTGTTCAGAACTGCACGTGGCAATCTTCAGATTGTCAACAAAACTACGACCTGATTCTTGCGGAGTTGGTCACGGGCCCGCTCGCTCGTTGGATGACCGGCGGGATTGAGGGTCGATGGACGACGAGGAGGATCCCGTGAGCTCCGAACAGGTTCATCCGTCCACCGTCGAGCCCGAGGCGGCCCCGGGCGTCGTGAGGAAAGCGATCGCCGCATCCGCGATCGGTAACGCGACCGAGTGGTTCGACTACGGCATATACGCATACGGCGTGACCTACATCTCCGCGGCGATCTTCCCCGGGGACACCCAGACAGCGACCCTGCTCGCGCTGATGACGTTCGCCGTCTCGTTCCTGGTCCGGCCGCTAGGTGGACTCGTCTGGGGTCCGCTTGGTGACCGGCTCGGCCGCAAGCGCGTGCTGGCGGTCACCATCCTGCTGATGGCCGGCGCCACCCTGTGCGTCGGGCTGGTGCCGACGTACGACGCGATCGGCCTGTGGGCGCCGCTGCTGCTGGTGCTGCTGCGGATGATCCAGGGCTTCTCCACCGGCGGCGAGTACGGCGGCGCCGCGACGTTCATGGCGGAATACGCGCCGGCCCGCAGGCGCGGTTTCCTCGGCAGCTTCCTCGAGTTCGGCACGTTGTCCGGA
>JBKOYU010000062.1:0-3631 GCA_046725575.1 Actinomycetota bacterium
GCTCAGCAGCCTGCCGAGTCGGCGCAGGCCGATCGGCGTCGTCGCGGCCCAGTGGCGGGCGGGTCGCCGATGACCCGTACGGTTCAGTGAGCCGAAGACACGCCGAAAGCCATTGCGGCACAGACGATCCGATGACAGACGATGAATGAGACCTGTTGCAGCACAACAGCATTGGCAAGCCAAAAACCGTTGCGGCACAACAGTATTCAGGCGGAGGTTTGGACAGGATCGTTGCCAATGCAACGACGGAGATTTGCTGGAAGTGCTCTGAGCTGCGATTTGGTGCCAATTTTTTAGCTGGCAACCTCGGCCAGACCTGTGGCCGCCCGTTCTATCCCTGAAAGAATCCACAGGTTTAGGCGGGCTGACTGGTCGGCGCTCGGTCGGCCTTGGTGTACCAGCCGTAGCTCGGAGTCGATGGTCTCAACATCCCACAGACCACCGAGCCATCGTGAGCGCCTGAAATCGCACGATTTTGGGCGGCGCTTCGTCTGGTGTGTTGCATCCGAACTGTCTGTATGCCCACTTACTGACGGCAACGCAAATTTGCTACGTGTCTGTGTTTGCCGACGCAAATACATTGCTGAACACTATCCAGATAACGAGGTTTTGGGGCTGACCAGGCACGTACGCTTCGGCGATTAACTTGCTGAGCGCTCGCTCTGAGCGATGTCCCAGGCGTCAACCCGGGGGCGCGGCTGGGAAGGAAACGACGATGGGGTACAGCAGGTGTGTCGGACGGGTAGGCGCCCTGGCAGTCGCCACGCGGATGGCGGTGTGGATCGGCGTCGCCGTGCTGGTGGTGACGGCCACGGCTCTGCCGGCGCCGGTCTCGACGGCGTCGCCGGCGGTGAAACTCCGCCGACTCGACCGCCTTGATGTTGGGCGGGACCGGCATCCCGACGTGGAACGACGCCGATGTCGAGGTCATCATGGGCCAGTTCATCGCGCCGACACATCCGGGCCAGACGATCAAGCCCGTCGCGGTGACGACCCCTGAGGAGCTTTGGCCCGTGGGGCGATGGGTCGCCCTCGTCTGCCTTGCGCTCTGTCCGACAAGCGTTTTCGGGCCTGGTGGCTCAGGGTGGTTGCCGGACGAGCCGTTGTGGAAACTGTCGGGACTCTTCTCCCGCACCTTCGATCAGTCGGTGCAGGACGGGGTCGCCGATCTCGAGGCGGCGATGGCCGAGCACGGCAACGACCATCTGGTGATCTACGGCTACTCCCAAGGCGCGGTCGTGGCCAACGTGGAGAAGCGCAAGCTCGCCGAGCAATACCCGGACGGAACCACCGCCCCCGATATCGACTTCGTGCTCAGCGGTGATCCCAATCTTCCCAACGGGGGCCTTTTTGCGCGGTTCCCGGGCCTCTACCTCCCGATCCTCAATTTCTCGTTCAACGGCCCCGCACCGACCGACACCCAGTTCGACACGGTGAAGATCACCCGGCAGTACGACTTTTTCGCCGATTTCCCGTTGTATCCGCTCAACTTCATCGCCGATGCGAACGCGTTGCTGGGCTTCTTCTACGTGCACATATACCCGTTCGACGTCAGCCTGCCTGCCGAAGCGACGAAGTCTCCCGCCTACCAGGGCAAGTACGGTGACACCGACTACTACTTCTTCGAGACCGCGGACCTGCCGTTGTTCGGCCCGCTGCGCACCCTGGGGGTGCCCGAGTCCTTCATCGACGTGGTCGAGCCGTTCTTCAAGGGGATCGTGGAACTGGGCTATGACCGCAGCATCCCGCCGGGGGAACCCACCCCGGCACGGCTGATCCCGCCGCTCAACCCGGCGACGGTGGCCGCCGATCTCGTCGACGCAGTCGGCGAGGGCATCACCAACGCGGCGGCCCTGATCGGCGCGCCCAAACCGCCCGCGGTCACCCACGCGGCACCCCAAATGCGCGCGGTCGGTGGAGAGCCGGCGACGACCAGGGACCGGCTCAACGCGGCCATCGGTGCGGTGAAATCGGTCATCGGCGACGGGCGCACGATCGTGCGGTCCGCCCGCAGTGACAACGGCTCACCTGCGGCCACCGCCAGCGCTGCGCGGAAGACGCCGGTGCGGGATGCGGTCAAGAACGCCAGCAGTGACATCACGAAGGTCGTCACCAAGGTGTCCGCCAGCGTGAAGCAGGCGCTCAGCGGCGACAATGACGACGACGACACTGGCGACGGGAGTGAGGGCGGAGCGCGGTAAGTCCGCCGAGTCAGTGAAGACTTCCCCTCGCCTCAGCTTTGTTGCATCACCTCAACAGTCTTGCGGCTAAGGGCAGAGGCTGAACAGAACGCCCGTGACAAGCCGATTATCTGAGCACTTGAGCTAGTCAGGCAGTACACCTGGATGCGGCTCTGGTCGCCGCTTCTTCCCTTTGCGCGGGCTTACGCGGCCCGTTCGCGGCCAGCCGGATGGTCGTCGGGCCATGGCTTCAGTGTGGTGCCCCGTGCTGACACCACCGAGTGCACAAGCGTTTACGGCAGGCGGAATCAGTTTCGCCGAAACCCACCGCTATATAGAGGCAACGGCGAAGAGATGCCACTCGCCGGGCACGCCCTTGAGCTCGTGAGCGCCGCGGTCTTCGAACTCAAGCCCGGACCCGATCACGAGGTCGCGCAGCGTGCTGGACACCAACACCTCGTTCGGAGCCCGGCGCGCACCTCGATGCCGAGCGCCTGCACCGCGTCGAAGGACCGCCCGCACGTCCAGTTCGGAAAGGATCGGCAACATGAGGACGAGGGGCCGCGGGCTGGCCGCCAGGCGTTCGGCTCGGGCCCACGTTGCCCGGATCTCCTCGTTCCACGGCATGTCCGGGTTTGCCAGATGGTGGCTCTTTCCGCTGCCCCACATGCGGACGAACGCGGCGTGAGCTTCGTCTCGAACGAGTGGGGTGCCACCCGTATTTGCGTAACCGTCGAGCACGACCAGCGACGAGAACCGCTTCGCGACTCCCGAGGTCGTCGAGCACCGCGGTGATGCTGTCGGCCCATTGCTCCAAAGTCGGCAGCGCGCCCGGTGTGACCGGATCGGAGGCTCCGGTTCCGGGTTGGTCGAAGAAGATGAGTCGACCGAGCGATGTCATCGCCCCGACCCACCCTTGAAGGGACGGTAGCTCGGGAAGCACCTCGCAGCACGTGAACCAGTTCGGGACGTACACGATGTCGCGCGGGCCTACACGCGACGTCCGGTAGGCGACGCGCAAGTCTCCGTTCAGCGCATACCGCGTCTCGGTGAACATGGCCGAAGTGTAAGTCTGGCGAGCAGCGCGATTTCGCAGATCAGCGGGCGTTCCTGTAGCCTGGGCCGGTTGCCGACGCAGGCGACCCTCCTGCCACGGAACGACCGTGGCCGCACTAGACCGTAGGAGGTGATGGGTTCCTTATGCGTCCATACGAAATCATGGTCATTCTCGACCCCACTCTCGACGAGCGCACCGTAGCTCCGTCGCTGGAGACGTTCCTCAACGTCATCCGCAAGGACGGCGGCAGTGTCGACAAGGTCGACATCTGGGGCAAGCGCCGGCTGGCGTACGAGATCGCCAAGCATGCCGAGGGCATCTACGCCGTCGTCGATGTGAAGGCTGAGCCCGCGACCGTGTCCGAGCTCGACCGTCAGCTCAACCTGAACGAGTC
>JBKOYU010000804.1:0-6020 GCA_046725575.1 Actinomycetota bacterium
AGCCGGGCCACCATCGAAGCGGCGACGTCTTCTCCGATGACGGTCGTCTACTGAGCGGTGGCGGCTTCGATGGCACGGGTCGCGATGTCGCTGGAGTTGTAGGCACCGCGGTCACGCAACCATTTCTGGAGGCGGGCTGCACCCATCCGGCGCAGCCCGTCAGGAGTCTGATAACCAGTCAGCAGAATGAGCGCGCCCTTGCGGTGCGCGAAGTCGAAAGCCCGCTCCAGGGCTGGGAAATACTCCAGCAGTTGGGCTCGCAGACGGTTGATAACCCGGTTCCGGTCGGATGCGAGGTCATTGCGGCGTGCGCATAGTATCCGGAGATCCACGGCAGCTTTGTCACGGTGACGGAACTGGTGGAGGTCTTTGCGCATGCGTGCTTGGTCGGCGATGATCGTTGCGTCTTTGGCGTCGGTCGTGCCGTCGCCACGGTAGGCGCCAGACGCGTGGTGAACGGTACGGCCGGGGATGTAGAGCAGGTCCTGGCCGTCATGGAGCAGCACGGTGATCAACAGGGCCGCGCCGCCGGAGTTCAGATCGATTGCCCATCGAACTGAGCCGCTCCCAGCTAACTCTTTGACTGCTGCTCGGCGTACCGCGCGATGATGTCGTAGCCCTCCGGGGAACTGAGCGGAATCCCGATGGTGCGCGAGTCCGAACCTCGGCCGAAACACCAAAGGAAACGTATATGCCAGATATGTCCGGACCCCGGGAGACACACCGTAGGTTGTCATGATCATCCGGAAGGATACCAACTCAACCCCGAACGGACTGTCCGTTCCGGATTTAGTTGTCATGCGCCATCTTGGCGTGTGCCAACATTATTCGAATTCTTCTAGCCTGACTCGTCCAGAAAGAGATCACACTTCCGTACGGGTTTGTGATCGACGCATTCACCGAGAATAACCATGACAGTTCAGCTGCCGCTTTCAGCGGAGACGCGGACGTCGCTTCCTGCCTCTCGTGGTTGGTACGCGGGTTATCGACTACACGCACATGAAAGATCATCGCGTCGGTCGGTCCTCGTCGCATGGAGGCTGATGGAGCGTCATCCCATCGATCTCAACCGCGATCGTGGTGTGCGCGAACCCTGAGGGCTACTGTCGTGGGCGCTGGGTGGAATTACGGTGTCGACGATGTGTCTGAGCTCGCGCCGGTTCGGGGGAGCCCCGGTCAGGAGAACATGCTGCACGATGAGAGCGGGCCCGATCTTGGCCGCCAGCGGGCTGAGCGTGGCGAGGTCGATTTCGCCGCTGCATTCGCCGTTACGCAGGATGGACTCGATGACCGCGAGCCGCGGGGCAATCAGATCTTCGGCGAGTATCGAGCGCAGTTCGGGTTCGTGGAGTAGTTGACCCATGATGTGCAGGCCGGGGAAGGCGGTTCTGCCGGCCAGCACGTCGCAGTGCGCGGCGAAGACGGCCAGGAGGTTCTGTCGGGCGGTCCGGTCGGCGCGCGGCTCGGGTGATGGGGGGAGTGCATGGCGCAGCGCGGCCAGTACGAGGGCGTGTTTGGTGGGCCAGCGCCGATATAGGGCGGCCTTGCCGGTGCGCGCGCGTGCGGCGATGCCTTCCATGGTGAGTCGGCCATACCCGGTGTCGACGAGTTCGGCCAGTGTCGCCTCAAATATTGCGGTTTCAAGTGTGTCGCCCCGGCGGCGGCTTCGCGTCACGGTACCGATAGTAGCCGCTTGCGTTCCTTAGTGCTGGCGCTTAGGGTTAGCCATAAGGAACGGTGTCGTCTACAGATGTCAGCGGGCCCGGTGCGACTGCGTGAACACCGTCCACGGGCGTCGTCGGGTCTGCGGTTGTGGAGGTCGTGATGTCGTATCTGATGCGTGATCACCAGCGTGCTCTGGCGCCGTTGTTGTTCGGCAACACCGCAGCGGGGAGCGAGGCTGCTCGCGCGGCTGAGGTGTTGCCGCAGTTCGGTGCGCCGCCGATGGTGGCGGTGCATAAGCCGCTGTCTGAACTGACGATTGGGCTGCTGGTCAGCCTCGGCGCGCGCACGACCGCGCAGGAACCGTTTGAGCGCACCAATGACCTGTCCTATCGGTTGATTTCACGCAGGGTGCCCACCGAGCAGATCGTGTTCGACCACGCCACGCCAGCGCGGTTTTGGGCCGATGAGGACCTGAATGTGGCGTTCCCGCGCGATCGGATGGCCGAGTTGGAGGCTCAGGGCATCATCGGGTCGCTGGCGCCGGATGCCGTCAGCATTCTGGGGTCGATCACGAAATGGGAGCAGCTGGCTACCGACACCGCAGACCGCATCAAGGCCGAATTCCTGCGTCAAGGCGTGGATTTGGTGTTGGTGGTGCCGTTTTGTCCGCAGTGCCACCAGGCCACTGCGGTGCTGGCTCGCGCACTGGAGGCGCGGGGGTTGCCCACATTGATGCTGTCCACTTTGCGTGATATCTCCGAGGCCTACCGCCCGCCGCGAACCGCGCTGGTGGACTATCCCATCGGATCGCCGTGCGGGCGCGTCGGCGACCCCGAACACCAGCGAGCCACCCTGGCGGCTGCACTGTCTATCGCGTTGGACACCAACAACTCCCAGCTGCAGACGGTGGATTTGGCCTATCGGGTCGACGGCGGCCGCGACTGGGTCGAAAAGACACTCGACGCATATCGCGCCAACATCGCCGAGGCGCGACAAACCCTGCGCCTGCACGGCGTACTGGCTGGCGAGAACGAGTCGCTGGCCGGGCGGGAACAAGACTTCACCATCCAGTGCAACTGCTGACGCTTCTCACGCACGTTGCCCGCGCGATGGGCCCTTCGGTAAGGAGACACGGCCATGTCGACGCAAACCATCACCACACGGCCGACGTTGCGCCGCGCCGCCGTGGCCGTGCTGGCAGTTATATTCGCGGCGGCAGTCGTGCGGCGAATCCGCGTCGCGGCGGGCATGCGCCGTGGTGATCAGGCAGTGATCGACGCTAAGCGGGCGATCTTCACCTACACCGGGGCGCTGATCTCTCACCGTGCTGTCGGTGATCATGTCAGCACGCCCGTGGGCCCGCTGTTCTTCATCGTCTTGACCATCACCTCCTGGGCGCTACGCCCGCCGTCACGCCGCGTTTCCGCCACCAGCTGAACCGGTTTGCGGACCGCGACATCGAGAAGGGAGCACTCGTGCGAGTCGACGAAACCACCTGCTGTGTCGTCGGCGGCGGTCCCGCCGGAATGGTGGCGGGGCTGCTGTTGGCCCGTCAGGGCGTAGATGTTGTCGTGTTGGAGAAGCACGGCGATTTCCTTCGCGACTTCCGCGGCGACACCATCCACCCCTCAACACTCGAGCTCATGCACGAGCTGGGCTGGCTCGACGAATTCCTGGAACTCCCGCATACCAAGATGGACCGCGTCACGGTGCAAGTGGCGGGCACCCCCGTCACCTTTGCCGACTTCCGCCGGCTAAAGGTGGCCTGCCCATACGTGGCGTTCATGCCGCAGTGGGACTTTCTGGATTTCCTGGCCGACAAGGCCAAGGCGTATCCGAACTTTCGGCTGATGCTCAACGCCGAGGTCACCGACCTGGCAATGGATTCCGATCGGGTGAAGGGCGTGCGGGCTGACACCCCCGAAGGGCCCGTCACAATTCTGGCCAACCTGGTACTCGGCGCCGACGGCCGCCACTCAATCGTTCGCAGCAGCGCGCACATGCCGGTGGTGGCGAACTCGGCGCCCATGGACGTGTTGTGGTTTCGGCTCTCCCGACACCCCCACGAGGCGCTGCCCTTCTTCCAGCTCGGCGCCGGCCGCGTCCTCGTGTGCATCGACCGCGGCGAGTACTGGCAGATGGCCTACGTCATCCCAAGCGGGCAGTTCGATGCGGTGAAGGCCGCCGGGCTCGACACGCTGCGCTCACACGTGGTCGAGCTTTACCCAAAACTGGACGACCGAGTCACCGACCTGCATACCTGGGACGACGTCAGATTCCTGCAGGTGCGCGTCGATCACCTCCGCCGCTGGTATGCACCCGGCCTACTGTGCATCGGCGACGCCGCGCATGCGATGTCGCCTGCCGGGGGGGTCGGCATCAACCTCGCCGTCCAAGACGCCGTTGCAGCATCCAATATCCTGGGGCCCGCCCTCCTGCGCGGGGAAAGCCCGCCGATTCGCGAGTTGCGGCGAGTTCAACGCAGACGGAAGTTCCCCACCCGGATCACACAAGCCGTTCAGGTCCGTGCGCTGCGCGGCCTATACCCAAGAAACCTGCGCGATGATCCATCACGCCGCACGCCATTCGCATTCCGTCTGTTCAGATTTGTTGCTCCCATGCGCTACCTCGTCGGTCGATTCATTGGCCTCGGCGTTCGCCCCGAGCACATTCGGCGGTGACCACGTCGCCCACGGCTGTGGTGTAAACGACTCACGACGGTCTGACGAGCGGCGCACACGTACTCGTCACCGTTTACGTCAAACATCTTGTTGTGCCAACACCATTCGTTCGTCACTCGAGAGCGCGAGAAGGGCAACAATCACACGAGCACTGAAAGTGCTTGTGCCACATCGCAACTCGTAACAACTAGCTGGCAGTGGTGCGTGCTGAGGACGTGCGAGTTCCTGCGTAGGGGAGTGGTCACCTTCGGGGATCTGCAGCAGATCTCCCGGCGAAAACGTGGATGACAGCAGTTATCCACGAATCGACACGCGCATGTCGGGCTGTTTGGGGGGTGCTTCAGGTACAGGGTAGTGGTGGAAATCAGAGGTTATCCTGCGATGATTGGCGGTTTCACCACAGAGACGCAAGCGATGCCCACTCATCTCCGCCGACGCGTGTCGACAACACGCCGAACTCCCTTACACCACATCAAGGGACGCATCCGGACAGCCAGAAGTATGTCAGCTCCCAAAATTAGGTAGTGGAGTACTTACTTACGTGCGGGCCGGGGAACCGGTGCTGCGGGTGGAGACCGACGAGCCGGTGTATCTGGTCGGCACCGTGAAGTATCGCGGGATGCTGCGGATAGGCAGCAAACTGAAGGTGACCTCGACCCTGTTCGAGGCGGCGGGAGCCGCGGACACCGAGGTCTCCGGCGAGGTCGTGGCGGTGCGGGGCCACGACTCGGTGTCCGAGCAGTGGGATCTGCTGGTGGTGTGCTCCAACCGCACCGCGGCCGGTGACCCGATCCTGCCGTTGAATTACAACTTCGCGCGAAGCCCACATCATCGGCCAGGCCCGGAACTACCTCGACATCACGACGGTGACCGGTGGCCGGGTGGGCTACCTGGTCAGCACCGAGCGCGGTGCGGTGACGCTCACGCAGCGGTTCGGGCGGGAGTCCCCGGCCGAGACTGCACCGGGACAGTTGTGGATCGACTGGGTGCCGTGGCGGCGGTAGTCGCCAGCTGCTCTAACGCGACGCGTCCATTTCATGGATAATGTAGATTATCCATGATCTGACGCTGAAGATGTTGGGGGACAGCATGATTGGATTCCAAAACGCACTCGAAGCGAATTATCACCGTGACGTATCGACATCACGCGAGAGCCGTACGCAACGATCGGGAGACGTGACAGTGTTCGGTCGCATGAAGGTCTGAGCGCTCTCGGTGGACACTGTCGAGAATGCACTTGCGCGTACGGGGAGAACGCGCGCCGAGGGGCCAAGGGCAATGCGTGACGGTCGGAGAACCCGCATATCGATGTTCATTGCGAAACCCGCCAACTGTACTGAGACCGGACAGCGCAGTCGGCAAACGAAATCCGTTACGTCAGTCAGTGGGCAATACAGTGCTTAACCGGTAACCCGCCGTATTCGAGCCCGTCGTGTTCAAACGGCGCAGAACGTGCGCATTGATGGCCAGGGATGTTCACGCTCATGAAGCTCTTCGGCTGCGAGTCGATTCCTTGGCCACGGCGAGCGGATGAGCAGAGCCAGGCCGAAACGTGCAGTTACCCGCTGTCGGATGGGCCTTGCTCGTTATCGGGACGGGTGAGCGGGAAATGTACGACATAGACTGAATCCACCATGGCCTTGAGGTAAGAGGGGCACTCACATGACCGAGCAC
>JBKOYU010001007.1:0-4668 GCA_046725575.1 Actinomycetota bacterium
AAAGACTGGCGTCGCGTCGACTGCACGCGATGTCGCGGATGCGCTGGCGGCCAAGGGCGTCAAGTACGCGGCCATCAGCTTCGTCGACATGCACGGCAAGCCCAAATGCAAAATGGTGCCGCTCGGCCATCTGACCCAGGCGGCGCTGGGATCGGAGATGTTCACCGGCGCCGCGCTCGACGGTGTGCCCCAGGACGTCAACGACGACGAGATCGCGCCGCATCCCGACCTCGATCACCCGATCATCATGCCGTTCAACCGCGAAGTCGCGTGGTTCCCAGGCGATCTGTGGATCGGCGACACCCCGTTCGAGGCCTGCAGCCGGCAGATCCTCAAGCGGGTGACCGCCGACGCGGCCACCCTGGGGTACACCTTCAACCTGGGCATCGAGACCGAGTTCTTCCTGCTCACCGACACCGACCAACCGGGCCCCGCGAGCCCTGACGACAACCTCGACAAGCCGTGCTACGACCTGCGTACGATGCTGCACAACTACCCGGTGGTCGACGAGATCGTGTCCGCGATGAACGAACTCGGCTGGGACGTCTACTCGTTCGACCACGAGGACGGCAACGGCCAGTTCGAGACGGACTTCGCCTATACCAATGTGGTGTCGATGTCCGACCGGCTGGTGTTCTTCCGGATGATGGTCGGTGAGATCGCCCTCAACCACGGCCTGTTCGCCTCGTGGATGCCCAAACCCTTTGCCGACCGCACCGGAAGCGGCGGCCACTACAACATGTCGCTGGCCGACGCTGCGGGGACGAACCTCTTTGCAGCCGAAGATGATCCGCGTGGATGCGGGCTCTCGGCGCTCGGCTATCAGTTTATCGCAGGTGTGTTGCGGCATGCGGACGCCATCTGCGCGGTCATCGCGCCGACGGTCAACAGCTACAAGCGGCTTGTCAAGCAGGGCAGCATGTCCGGCCTGACATGGGCCCCGGTGTTCGCCTGCTACGGCGACAACAACCGCACGAACATGCTGCGCATCCCGAAGGGGGGCGGCCGCGTCGAGTGCCGCGCCGCCGACAGCGCCAACAACCCCTACCTCGGCGGCGCGCTCATGCTGGCCGCCGGACTCGAAGGGATCCGCGAGGGACTCGATCCGGGCGAGCCGAACCGGGACAACCTCTACCGGCTCACCGAGGCCGACCTGGTGGCACGCGGAATCGGTTGGTTGCCACGGTCCCTGGGCGAGGCGATCGATGCGCTCGAAGCAGACCCGCTGGTCCGCAAGGTGTTCGGCGACGTGATGTTCGAGTCGTTCGTCGCCGAGAAGCGCGCCGAGTGGGACGCGTACACCGCGCATGTGTCGGCGTGGGAGACCGAACGCTACCTGAGGTTCTGGTGACCATGACCCATCTATGGGAAGAGCTGACGTCGGCGCAGCTGGCCGACCGCCTGGCCGGAGACCCCGACTGTGTGGCGCTGATACCCGTCGGCGCGACCGAACAACACGGCCCGCACCTGCCGGTGGGCACCGACACCATCATCGCGACGGCGCTCGCCGACGCGGCGGCGGGCGAGGTGGCGGTCGTATTGCCGCCACTTGCGTTCGGCTCCAGCTTCTTTCACGGCACGCGGCTGGCGGGCACGGTCGCGTTTTCTGGCGAGGAGACGGCTGCGACGGCCGGACTGGTCGCCGAGGCGTGCGTGGACTCGGGTTTCCGACGAACACTCTTCGTCAACGGTCACGTCGGCAATGCGGCGGCGCTGTGGATCGCCTGCGATCGCTTCCGGCGCGAGTTTCCCGATCTGCGGATCGGGGTCATGCAGTGGTGGGATCTGACACCCGACATCGCGCGGCGAGCGACCGAGGATGCGGCCGACTGGCATGCCAACGCCGCCGAGACCTCGATCATGCTCGCGCTGCGGCCCGAACTCGTCGACACCGACAAGATGCGCGACGCCGACGATCCCGACCGCACCGAGAGCGCCGTCTTCCGCTATGCGGTGCAGCACGTCTCCACCAACGGAGTGACCGGATACCCGTCGCGCGCGTCCAAGTCGATGGGCCTCGAGCTGTGGCGGGACGTGGTCGCCGCGGCGCGTGACCTCGTCGAGCGCGCTCACAGTGAGAAGCCGCCGCTTGGCTAAGATTCACGCCATCGGACGACCCCGCAACAACACCGCCACCGCGCCGACGACGTCACCCCGCGCCGACATTGTCAACACGGCGACCAAGCTGTTCTCCGAAAAGGGCTATGCCCAAACGACGATGAGCGACATCGCCCGCGCGTCGGGCCTGCAGCAGTCGTCGCTGTACTACTGGTTCCGTAACAAGGAACAGCTGCTGCAGGAGACCCTGCTGGTCAACCGGGCGCCGCTGAAGTTCATCGCCGAGGTCGGTGCCGGTTCCGGCTCGCCCGCGGTCAAGCTGTACCGGCTGCTGCGGTTCGACACCATGCAGCTCGCGCTATCCCCGATCGACTTCAACGAGATCCAGCGCATCGCCCACAACCAGCGCACCGAATTCCACCAGTTCTGGACGGATTACGAGCGGCTGAAGGACTGGGTCGTCGACCTCATCGGGGCCGCGATCAGCGAGGGCAAGTTCATCGACTGTGACCGCGAAGAGACGGCCGGGCTGCTGCTGAACTTCGACGAGGGCGCCCAGAAGCGCACCCGCTTGCACACGGATGAGGGCGACCGCGCCGACGAGGCGATCCGGGTCGGCGAGCAGGTCGCCATCATCGCCGTGCGCGGACTGCTGAAACGTCCGAGCGAGATCGCCAGGATCAGCGCCAAGGCCGCCCAATTCGACGACGCAGCGATTGCGCTACGCGTCGCGCGGCCGCAGCCGGACTAGATTACTCGCGTCCAGCCGACACCCACGTCATGTCCTCGAACCGGTTGCCCGACACCGGCTCAGCCGCGGCGTTCAGAGTGTCGAGCTGCTCAGGCGTCAGCGTCACCGACAGTGAGCCGAGGTTCTCCTCGACACGGGCGGCCCGCCGGGTGCCGGGAATCGGCACCGACGCGACACCGGGTGCGTCGGCTCGGTAACGCAGCCACGCCAGCGCCACCTGCGCGGGCGTCGCACCCTGCTGAGCGGTGCAGCGTCGCCGGCGACTCGGTGTCGTCGACCTCGCCGTATACCGGCGTCAACGCCATGGCACCGAAACCGATTGCACTGACGGACAATTCATCGCCCAGCTTGACCGCGGGCACAGAGTTCGCACCTGTCATGATTGTTCCCTTTTCGCTTCGGCGGCAGACGTCGATGCGCCAGGACTTCCAGCCGCCGCTGATGCGCATCTATTCCGCAGAAGTACCTGCGAATTGAAAATTTCTGTCGTCAGCGCGCGAGATTGACGACCGGGAATGCCATTTTCCGCGCGGGATGCCGAAGCGTTGCGCCGCATTGACCAGGGGCATCAGGTGCATGGCCACGTTGCGGATCGCAATGCCTGCCGAGGTGGCGGGGATCAGGAGCCGCGTCGCGTACACCACGGAATTCTCCTTGGCCGCCCGTTGAGGTCGATGCCGCACCTCATAGGTGCGCAGACCGGCCGGTATGTCGCCGGTCAGTGAGTCGGCCAGCGTGAACGCGCCGATCATCGCCAGGCTGGAGCCGTCGCCGAACAACGAGACACACGACGCGGCGTCACCGACCAGGCCGATCCGACCGCGAGACCACGTCGGCACCTGGATCCGGCTGACCGAGTCGAAGTACAGATCATCGGCGGCCCTGACCCGGTCCAGCAGTTCGGGCACACGCCATCCAGCCCCGGCATACGCATCGCAGATCAGGCGCTTGTGCTGGTCGATGTCTCGGTGATCGAACTGCGGGATCTGTGGTGCGCGGAACATGAACGCGGCGCCTGGATGGCCACCGGCAGGGTGGATGGCCACGGCTCGACCGGGCGTGTTGTACATGACGAGGTCGCTGCCCGCCTCGCCGTCCAGCGGCAGCGTCGCGATGTAGACGCCAAGGTGTTTGAGGTAATCGGTCTCGGGGCCGAAGGCCAGCGCGCGGACACCCGAATGTGCCCCGTCGGCGCCGATGACGACGTCGAATCGACGGGCAGGGCCGGAGGCGAAATCGGCGGTGACCCCATCCCCGTCCTGTGCGAGCGCCGTCACCGAGTTGCCGAACTGAAACTCCACGTCGTCGGGAACCGCGTCGCGAAGGATCGCCGCGAGCTCCCCGCGGGACAGCTCCACATCGCCGGATTCGGCCCAGGTGGATCGCATGTTGACGCGACTGACCACGCGCCCACGCGAGTTGACGAAGACCATGTCGCGCACGCGGGTGTCGGCGGCGCTGATCCGCGCCATGACTCCCATCCGCTGGGCGACCTCGACGGCGGCGCCGCGGACGTCGACCGGGCTGCCGCTCGACCGCATGTCCCGCGCCTGTTCCACGACCGTCACCTGAAAACCAGCCTTGGCCAGCCAATACGCGGCCGTCGCGCCGGCAATGCCCGCGCCGGAGATCAATGCCTGTCGCATGCAAACCAAGCCTAGTTGCATCGGATGCAAAATTTCAATGAGTGCAGAAAACTCTCAGTTTCGCGGTAGGCTCCGGGGCATGTCGTCACTGCGTGAGCGCAAACGCCTCCGCACCCGGCAGGCGCTGATCGACGCCGCCGCGGAGCTGTTCGAGCAGCGGGGTTACGACGGCACCACGATCGCCGACATAGCGGCCGCCGCGGACGTGAGCAC
>JBKOYU010000319.1:0-3101 GCA_046725575.1 Actinomycetota bacterium
GTGGACATCATCTTGATGCGCTCGCGCGGGACGATCCTGCCGTCGACAACGCGGACGTACGTCACCACTCCGCGGTAGGTGTCATAAACCGAGTCGAAAATCATGGCCCGAGTGGGGGCGTCGGCGTCACCGACAGGGGCCGGGATCAGCCGGACCACTTCGTCGAGCAGTTCGCGGACCCCCTCGCCGGTCTTGCCGGAGACGCGCAGCACATCGCTCGGCTCGCAGCCGATGATGTGCGCGATCTCGCCGGCGTAGCGGTCGGGGTCGGCGGCGGGCAGGTCGATCTTGTTGAGCACCGGGATGATGTGCAGGTCGCGGTCCAGCGCCAGATAGAGGTTGGCCAGCGTCTGCGCCTCGATGCCCTGGGCGGCGTCGACTAGCAGCACGGCACCCTCGCACGCCTCCAGCGCCCGCGACACCTCGTAGGTGAAGTCGACATGGCCCGGGGTATCGATCAAGTGCAGGACGTAATCGGTGCCCTCGACTCTCCATGGCAGCCGGACGTTTTGGGCCTTGATCGTGATGCCGCGCTCACGTTCGATGTCCATCCGGTCCAGGTACTGCGCGCGCATCGAGCGCTCGTCGACGACACCGGTGAGTTGCAGCATTCGATCGGCCAGCGTCGACTTGCCGTGATCGATGTGGGCGATGATGCAGAAGTTCCGAATCTGCGCCGGCGCGGTGAAGGTTTGGTCGGCGAAACTGCTGATGGGAAATCTCCTGGTGGACGGGCGAACGTGCGCTACCAGGGTATCGAGGCAAGGCCGTCTCGACACAATCGCGAGTACAGGTTCATCCCCCCGGTCGCTGCGCTCCTGCCCGCCGGACGGTCACCTATGCTCGAAAATATGGCTCCGCCGTGGAAGACGTTTCAGCGTTTTCTAGACGTCACTGAGAACCTGGTGTTCAACGAGGCGCCGAAGTTCATCCGCAACATCCAGAAGTCTGAAACGCTACAGCGCGGCATCCAGACCGGCATCAGAATCGGTATCGACGCCCTCACCGGCGCCCCCAACGACGAGGCCCCGGCCATCACCGCAGGCCGCCCAGTCACCAACACCAGCTTTCCCACCGCGCAACGGGCCCGCAAGCTGGTGTACGCCCCGGACCTCGACGGCCGCGCCGACCCCGGCGAGATCGTGTGGACCTGGGTGGTCTACGAGGACGACCCGACGCGGGGCAAGGATCGTCCGGTGCTCGTGGTGGGCCGGGACCGCTCAACGCTGCTGGGCCTGATGCTGTCGAGCCAGGAACACCACCGCAACGACCCGGATTGGGTCGGCATCGGCCGCGGCAGCTGGGACTACGAGGGTCGGGCCAGCTGGGTGCGGCTGGACCGGGTGCTCGACGTGCCTGAAGAGGGCATTCGACGCGAAGGCGCGATCCTGGACCGCGAGGTGTTCGAGGCGGTCGCTACCCGGCTGCGCGCCGAATACTCCTGGAGCTGACATCTTCCCGGCGAGTGACCGCGCTTGTACGCAACACGCCGCAGAATGCTGGCATTTTGAGGTCGCTCGCGCCTCGCGCTAGCGCGCCGCCCGCCACATCGGCCACATCGAAGGCCCGCCGTTGGGCAGGTTGATCTCGCCGGTGACCTCGAACCCGAACCGCATGTAATAGGGCACGGTCTCCTGCTTGGTCGATTCCAGGTAAGCGGGCGCATGCTCGGCATCGCAGCGGTCCAGCCGTGATCGCATCAGCGCCTGACCGAAGCCGGCGCCGCGCACGGTCGGGTCACTGCCAATCACGGCCAGATACCAATGTGGCTCTTCGGGATGACATTGGTTCATCAACTCGACAAGCTGCTGCGCGGCCTGGGCCCGGGACCGAAACGACCACATCAGGGTCGGCATCATCAGTAACTCTTCGCGCCGCGTCTGCTTCCACTTGCCAGGCGGGTCCCACAGAGTGGCCGCGCCGATATCGGCTCCCCGCGTGGCGACTTCCACTCCGCCTCCCCTCAGGAAGTGGTGTCGCGTCATCGCTGCGAACATTCGCGGCAATACCTTCGCCCGCTGTGGGTCGTCGGGCAGCAGCCACATCATGATCGGGTCTTTGTAGAAGGCCCGGGCCAGTGTGCGAGACAGCGCCTTCACATCGGCCTTCCGCGAGAAGCGGACGTCGATGTCAATCGGCACTCAGCGGCCCTGGGTGATATAGGCCTGCAGCTGCTGCTGCTCGGTCTCGAGTTCTTCCATCCGCGTCTTGACGACGTCGCCGATGCTCACGATGCCGGCCAGCCGTCCGTTCACCACCACGGGAACGTGCCGCACCCGGTTCTCGGTCATCAACGCGGTGAGGCTGTCGACCGAATCGTCGGGCGTGCAGGTTGCCACCACCGTGGTCATGATCTCGGACACCGGCCGCGTGAGAATCTCGGCGCCCCGCTCGTGCAGCTTGCGCACGACGTCGCGCTCCGACACGATGCCGACCAGCCCGTCCTGGGACATGACGACCATCGCGCCAATGTTGTGCACGGCGAGTTCGGTGAGCAGACCGGCGACCGACGTCTCCGGGGTGATGGTCGCCACCGACGCACCCTTGTTCCGCAATACATCCGCGATTCGCATCGATGCCTCCACTCGTGACCTAGTTCACAGGCTAGGGCCGACGCGCCCGGCGCGAAAGGGATTCCGTGGTTGCAACAGGGTCACGTCCAAGGCCGCAACGCGACGGCCGTTGCGCGCTGCAGTCGCTCTCGCAGCACGCCTGGATCGTCTTCGTCGCGGAGCAACACCTCCAGCGCACCGGCGATCGCGCCGACGAACGCACCGACCAACGCCGCGGCCTCGACCTCGTCCAGCTCATCGGGAAACGCGGCCTGCAGCCGGGCCGCGATCTCGGTCTGCGCATCGAGCTGACGCTGGAGGCCCCGGCCCCGCACGGACGGAACCGATCTCACGAACTGCAGCCGCAGCGCCGCCATCGGGCCGACCAGGTCATCGCCGGCGTCACCCAGTTCCCCCAACGCGCGCAACAGAATTGCCGTCGGCCGCTCGCCGGGTCGGCGTTCGTCGATCGCGGTCAGCGCCGCCTTCACCCGCGCGTCGGCGTCGGGGAACAACACGTCCTCCTTGCTCGCGAAGTAAGAGAAGAAG
>JBKOYU010000731.1:0-1811 GCA_046725575.1 Actinomycetota bacterium
GAGATACTCGGTGCCCATGCCGACGTTGCCGCCGCCGACGGGCTCCATTTCGGAGGTGGTCATGACTGGGCCCCCACTTTCTCGGCGTCGGGGTCCGGGTCGGCGGCTGCTGCAGGCTCGGGCTCGGGAGGCGGCGCAGGCCTACCGCGCCGGATCCGCTTGAACAACGCACCCAAACCAGCGAGCCCGGCGGGGAAGAACCCGACGACGACGATGAACAGCAGACCCTGGGCGTAGGTCCACTCCGACGGAAAGCGTTCGGAGAACAGGGTTTGCGCCCATGCCACACCGATGGCGCCGAGCGCCGGGCCGAGCAGCGTCGTGCGCCCGCCGATGGCGACGCCGATCAGGAAGACGATCGACGGCAGGATACCGACCTGCGATGGCGCCATGAAGCCGACGATCGGTGCGAACAGCACACCGGCGATGCTCGCGAAGAAGGCGACGACGGTATAGGCGACCACCTTGATGTTGGCGGGGTCGTAGCCCAGGAACCGCACGCGTTCCTCGCCGTCGCGCACCGCGACCAACAGCTCGCCGTAGCGGCTGTACATCAGCTGGCGCACCACCGCGACCACGATAAGTAACACCGCCGCGGCGATGAAGTACAGCATTCGCTTGTTGGCCGGGTCCTTGAGCGCGAACCCGAAGAACGTGCGGAAGTTGGTCAGGCCGTTGCTGCCACCCAGGCTCGTCTGCCCGACCAGCAGGATCGCCAGCGCCGCCGCCAGCGCCTGCGACAGGATCGCGAAATAGGCGCCCTTGACGCGACGCTTGAACACACCCAGACCCAATGCGGCCGCGATCGCCGTCGGCAGCAGCACGATCGCCAGCAGCGTGAAGGCGGGGGCGGCGAACGGCTCCCAGTACGCGGGCAATGCACGCACCCCAGCGATCTGCATGAAGTCCGGCACACTGGTGCCGCGCAATTGCGCGTCGGCGATCTTCAGGTGCATGCCCATCATGTAGCCACCAAGCCCGAAGAACACGCCCTGACCCAACACCAGCATGCCGCCGCGGCCCCACGCCAATCCGATGCCCACCGCGACGATCGCGAAGCAGAGGAACTTGCCGAGCAGGCCGAGCCGGAAATCGGAGAGCGCCAGCGGCGCCACTCCGAACAGCAACACTGCCGCCACCCCGAATCCGGCCCAGGTCTGCCAACGGCCCAGAAGAGCTCTCAAACCAGACTCCTTGTCCGAACAGTGAACAGACCCTGCGGGCGGACCTGCAGGAAGATCACGATGATCACGAACACGATCACCTTGGCCAGCGACGCGGTGGTGCTGTACTCAATGAACGAGTTCAGGAAGCCCAATGCGAACGCCGCGATGACAGTGCCCTTGATCTGCCCGAGGCCGCCCACCACCACGACCAGGAACGCGTCGTTCAGGTAGCTCTGCCCGATGGTCGGGCTGGTCGAACCGATCAGCGTCAGCGCCACGCCCGCCACCGCGGCCAGCCCCGACCCGATGAAAAACGTTGTGATGTCGGTCTTTCGGGACGAGATGCCGCTGGTCTCGGCGAGGTCGCGGTTTTGCACCACCGCCCGGATCCGCCGCCCCATCGGGCTGACTTTCAACACAGTGGCCAGCGCGGCCACACAGACCACCGCCAGCAGCAGGATGAAGATGCGGGTCTTGGGCACAACCGCGCCCAGTATCTCCACACCGCCGGACAACCAGCTCGGCGCGATGACGTTGACGGCCGGGGCACCGAAGATGTCGCGAGCCACCTGCTGCAGGATCAGGCCGACACCGAACGTGACCAGCAGCGTGTCCAGCGGCCGGGCATACATCCGTTGGATCAGC
>JBKOYU010000192.1:0-10665 GCA_046725575.1 Actinomycetota bacterium
CTCTTCACCCTCACCGACGTCGACCTCGACGAACCACGACCCAACGAAGCGATCGTGCGGATCATCGCGGCCGGGGTGTGCCATACCGACCTCGGCGTCGCCAGCGGCGCGCTGCCCTTTCCCCTGCCCGGTGTCCTCGGCCACGAAGGCGCCGGAATCATCGAACGCGTCGGGTCGGCAATCACCTCCGTCGCACCAGGTGATCACGTACTCCTGTCCTTTACTTCGTGTGGCCAGTGCGGCAACTGCCGCGACGGCCACCCCGCCTACTGCGCAACCTGGCTGCCGCTCAACCTCATCGGCGGTGTCCGCGCCGACGGCAGCCACACGATCACCCGCGGCGGCAACCCGGTGGGCGGGCACTTTTTCGGGCAGTCCTCATTCAGCCACCACGCGCTCGTCGACGAGCGCAGCATGATCAAGGTCGACCCCGACGTGCCGCTGGCCACCGTTGCCCCGCTCGGATGCGGAGTCCAAACCGGCGCCGGCGCCGTCTGGAACGTGCTGCGGCCGCGACCGGGCGCAGGCATCGTGGTCCTCGGAGCGGGAGCGGTCGGACTGTCCGCGGTGATGGCTGCCGGACTGTCGCCGACAACCACGATCATCGCAGTCGACAAGGTCGCCGAACGCCTCGAACTCGCCCGCGAGCTCGGCGCCACCCACGTCATCGACGCAACCGACACAGATGTCGTCGCCGCTGTCGCGGAAATCACCGGCGGCGCTGGCGCAGACGGCGTCGTGGAAACCACCGGCAGTACTGCCGTGTTGCGCACCGGCGCCGATGCCCTCGCCCCGCGCGGGACCCTGGTCATCGTCGGCGCGCCAGCGTTCGGATCCGAAGTCGCCCTTGACGTCAACGCCATGATCCCCGGCCGAAAGGTCGTCGGGCTCACGCTGGGCGACAGCGAAACCCAGACCGTGATACCCGCGCTGGTCGCGCTCGTCCGTAGCGGCCGGCTGCCGGTCGACAAACTCATCACCCGCTATGCGTTCGAGGACATCGGGCAAGCAGTTCAGGACATGACGTCCGGCAAGACGATCAAGCCCGTCCTCACCCTCTGACGTCTTCGTCGAACCCCCTTCAGGAAGGAATCCCTATGGATCTCACCGGCAAAGCCGCGATCGTCACCGGCAGCGGTCAAGGCCTCGGCCTGGCCTATGCCAGAGCATTGGCCGACGCCGGCGCGTCCGTCGTGATCAACGACGTCGCCGAGGATCGCGCCGAGAAGGCCGCCGCCGAGATCGCCGAGGCTGGTGGCCGCGCCGTGGCTGTTCCGGTGGCCGTCGGCACCACCGAGGCCGCGCAGACACTGGTCGGCCGGGCCGTCGACGCATTCGGGCGGCTCGACGCGATCGTCACCAATGCCGGCATCCTGCGCGACAAGGTGTTGTGGAACATGTCCGACGACGACTTCGACGCCGTCATCCACGTTCACCTGCGCGGCACGTTCACGTGCGTGCGAGAAGCAGTGAAACACTTCCGCGAGGCCGGACACGGCGGGCGCGTAGTACTCGCCGGCTCCCCCGCCGGTCAACGCGGCAACTTCGGTCAAACCAACTACGCCGCAGCCAAAGCGGGCATCGCCGCCATGGCACGCACCTGGGCGATGGAATGTGCGAAAGCCGGTGTCACCGTCAACGCCGTCATACCCAACGCAGCCACCGCGATGACTGAAACCATCCCGTTCCTCGCCCCATACGTCGAAGGCATGAAACAAGGCGAGCCGATTCCGTCCGTCGTTCGCCGGGCCGCATCGTTCGGTGGCCCCGAAGACGTCGCCGGCTTGATCGTGTTCCTCGCGTCCGACGAATCCGCCGGCACCACCGGCCAGTGCATCGGCATCGGCGGCGACCGCCTCTCGCTCTGGTCGCACCCGAGCGAGATCCGCAGCGCATTCCTCGACGGTGGTTGGACCGCCGACGCGATCGCCGAAGCGTTCGACTCCTCCATCGGTGAGCAACTCGAGACCTATGGCATTCCGCTGCCCAAGATCCCGACGACTCAGAAGAGGCCGGCATGAGCCTCGACCTGGACAACGTCGTCGCGATCGACGTGCACACCCACGCCGAGACCGACGGCTGCGGCCACTACTCGCTTCCCGACGACCTGCGCACCGGAGCCGACAGATACTTCGGCGCCGAGTCCGGGCCACCGAGCCTTGACGAGATGGCCCACTACTACCGGCAACGCCGCATGGCCGCCGTCGTGTTCACCGTCGACGCCGAATCCGCGCTCGGCCACCGTCGGCTCAGCAACGACGATATCGCTTCCGCCGCTGCCGAACACGACGACGTGCTCATCCCGTTCGCGAGCATCGACCCCGCCAAAGGCAAAGCCGCCGTGCAGGAAGCGCGACGACTGATCACCGATTACGGCGTTCGAGGCTTCAAGTTCCACCCGAGCCTGCAAGCGTTCTGGCCCAACGACCGTGAGGTGTACCCGCTCTACGAAACCATCAGCGAACTTGGTGTTCCGGCCCTGTTCCACTCCGGACAGACCGGTATCGGATCCGGTCTGCCCGGCGGCGGCGGCATCCGGCTGAAGTACTCCAACCCGATGACGCTCGACGACGTGGCCGTCGACTTTCCGGATCTCACCATCATCATCGCCCATCCCTCGTTTCCGTGGCAGGACGAAGCGTTGGCCGTGGCGACACACAAACCGAAGGTGTACATCGACCTGTCCGGTTGGTCACCGAAATACTTTCCGCCGCAACTAGTCAAGTACGCCAACAGTCTACTCAAGCGGAAAGTGTTGTTCGGCTCCGACTTTCCGCTGATCTCACCGGACCGCTGGATGAAGGATTTCGACCAGCTCGACATCAAGGAAGATATCCGACCACTGATCCTGCGTGAAAACGCCATCACCGCATTGGGATTGACATCGCCATGATCGACCATGGAATTGGCTCCTGGCCACACCGCCGCGCCCGCATGGAACCACACGCGATCGCCCTCGTCCAGGATGAGCGTCGCCTCGACTACGCGGGTCTCGCCGAGAGAACTAACGCACTCGCCGCCGCCCTCGCTGAACTCGGAGTCGGCAAAGGCGATCGCGTCGCTTATCTCGGACCGAACGACATCGCAACATTCGAAACCCTTTTCGCCACCACGCATCTCGGCGCGATCTTCGTCGCCCTTAACACACGTCTCGCCGCCCCCGAGATCGCTTTCATGCTCGACGACAGCGCACCCACCGTGTTTGTGATCGCGCCCGAAAGCGAACACATCGGGATCGACGCCATCACACAAGCCACCGCGAGGCCACACGTACTGCCACTCCGCGTCGACGCCGGCACCAGCATGTATGAGCGTGCGATCAGCGAACACGCCCGACGCACACCACCCCGCACACCGGTCAATCTCGACGATCCCGCGCTGATCCTCTACACCTCGGGAACCACCGGCCGACCCAAAGGCGCGGTACTCACCCACGGCAACATCACCTGGAACACGTTGGCCCAGTTCGCGCATTTCAGCCTCAGCCGCGACGACGTCAACCTCTGCTCCGCACCCCTGTTCCATGCGCTCGGCCTAGGCCAAATCACATTGCCCACCCTGTACGCCGGCGGAACCGTAGTCGTCATCCCCAAGTTCGAACCGCGCGACTTCCTCGCGACCATCGAACGCGAGAAGGCCACGGCATTCCCGCTCGCCCCCACCATGCTGCAGATGCTGTGCGAACTACCCGACTGGGACGATGCCGACACGTCCAGCCTTCGCGTGGTCGCGTTCGGCGGCTCCCCCGTACTCGAACGAGTCGCCACAGCGTGGCTCGCGCGTGGAATCCAGGTGCTGCAGGGCTACGGCATGACCGAAGCGGCCCCCGGCGTGCTCATGGCCCTGACACACGGCGCGCATGCGCATCCGCTCTCGGCCGGTGTCCCCCACTTCTTCACCGACGTCGCACTGCTCACCGGCGAGGGCAACATCGTCGAAGGGCCTGGTCAAGGCGAGCTGCTGGTCAAGGGCCCCAACGTATTCAGCGGCTACTGGCATCGGCCCGAAGCCACCCGACAGGCGTTCATCGACGGGTGGTTCCGCACCGGCGACATCGTGCGCATCGACGACGACGGTTGGGCGCACATCGTCGACCGAGTCAACGACATGATCATCTCCGGCGGAGAGAACATCTACCCCGCCGAGGTCGAAGCCGCCATCACCCAACTCGACAGCGTCGGCGACTGCGCCGTGCTCGCCGTTCCCGACGAGCAATGGGGTGAAGTCGGATTGGCCTTCATAGTCCTACGTCGCGGCCACGCCCCCGACGAACAGGCGATCCGCGCACACCTCGAAGCAAATCTCGCCCGATACAAGATCCCGAAATACTTCGTTTACCGAGAAGACCTGCCACGCAATGCCACCGGCAAGATCCAGCGCCTCAAACTGCGCGAAGACGCCCGGCACACCCTGCAGCCCGCGCCGTAACCGGAGAAGAAAGTGACCATCATGACCACCACCGTCAGCCAACCCACCGACCTGCTCGACCTTGTCGGCGCCGATCTCGGCAGCAGCGACTGGATCGAAATCCCACAAAGCGACATCGACATGTTCGCCAAAGCCACCCACGACGAACAGTGGATCCACACCGACGTCGAACGCGCGAAGACCGGCCCCTTCAAGGGCACCATCGCCCACGGCTACCTGACGCTGTCACTGCTCATCCCGCTGTGGTCGGAGATCCTCGTAATCGAACGGCGCGGCATGGCAATCAACTACGGCCTCAACAAGGTCCGCTTCCCGGCGCCCGTCCCCGCCGGGTCCAAAGTCCGGCTCAGCGCCACACTCGCCGACGTCACCGACCTCGGAAACGGCGCCGTCCAAGTCACCGTCGACGCCACGATGGCACTCGAAGGCTCGGACAAACCCGTCTGCATTGCCCAAATGGTCCATCGCTTCTTCCCCGAAGACTGACCCCCGACGATCGAGCAGGAGGCGAAGCACACCGCCTACCAAACAACGCCACCGCATAGGCCCACACGATTTCTCACTAATCAGGAGCAGACATGAAGCGCAACAACAGTTTCCAATCCATCGCAGGCCAGTTCCGCACCCAGCAAAAAACCCGCCGACACCGGATCCTGGCGACATTACTGGCCGCCGCCGTCACGGCTTCGCCGATCGGCCTTGCCCCGACAGCGGCTGCCAAAGGAATTGTGCTGCCAAGGGGCGCCTGCCACGGCCCGCACATAGCCGCCAAAACCTGCGCGAAACCCCCGCAACCGGTCCCAGCCCACACCTTGAATCCCCATGGATCGAGGCACAGGAAGATAGAAATCAGAATTGCTGCACGAGCAGCCTTGCGCAGTTCGCCCGAAGAAGGAACCAACTCGATAACTGTTCAACGCGATCCGACCGAGACGGGCTCTGAACCCCCTGAAGCCGGCTGAGCGGGCCGACGGCCCTGGAGCGGTTCGCCAACGAGATGGCGGCGCGCCCAACCCTCGTCGCGGAGACGGTTACCGCTGAGAACGGAATGCCCATCTCCCTGTCGATGCCGGCCATGCAGACGCTCGCGCCGGTAGCGGGCTGCTTCGTACTCGGCTGGTGAGGTTCCTCACCCTACGCCCCCACCAACGAACGACTCTGGACCCACGACACCCTCTGGTGGCTACTCGACATGACCATGCTCACCCTGGTCGCACTCACACTCACCGCCTTCATACGCTGGCGACTCAGACTCTGCACCCATTAGCCGCCCTTCAGCGCCGGTTCGGTCGGACTTCGGAGGCAACAGGATCCCGCCGATCCAGTCATCAACTCAATGTCAGATACCTATTCCGTCGAGCAGGAGGCGAAGCACATGACCGACCTGGGGCCAAGCGGAGCGACGGCCAGAACCATGCCCCACCCTTTCAACGCGTGGTACGTCGCGGCATGGGATTACGAGGCCACCAGCAAAGCGATCCTCTCCCGGACGATCGCCGGACGACCGCTCGCGATCTATCGCACCGAGTCCGGGCGGCCCGTCGCGCTCGCGGATGCGTGCTGGCATCGGCTGGCGCCGCTGTCGATGGGAGAGCGTGTCGGCCACGACGAAATACAGTGCCCATATCACGGCCTGCGCTACAACTCGACGGGTCGCTGCACGCATATGCCGGCTCAGGACACAATCAATCCCAGCGCCATGGTCGCGTCGTTTCCGGTTGTCGAACGTTACCGGTTCCTTTGGGTGTGGCCGGGTGACCCGACGCTGGCCGATCCGAGCACCATTCCCGACATGTCTCAAATGGACTCACCCGAATGGGCAGGCGATGGGCGGACCATCACCGTCAGCGCGAATTACCAACTCGTCCTTGACAATCTGATGGATCTGACGCACGAGGAATTCGTGCATTCCTCATCCATCGGCCAGGACGAACTCAGCGAATCCGACTTCGCAGTCACCCACGATAACCGCACGGTCACAGTCACCCGCTGGATGCGCAACATCGACCCACCACCGTTCTGGTTGAAGAACATGCGCGATAAGTTTCCCGGATTCACGGGCATAGTCGACCGCTGGCAGATCATCGAATTCCAGGCGCCAGCAACCATTCGCATCGACGTCGGCGTCGCCAAGGCTGGCACGGGGGCACTCGAAGGTGACCGGAGCCAAGGGGTCAATGGCTTCGTCATGAACACCATCACCCCAGAGACCGACAAGACCGCCCACTACTTCTGGGCGTTCATGCGCAATTACCGCCTGGACAGCCAACTCATCACCACGCAACTGCGCGACGGCGTGCACGGTGTGTTCCGGGAGGACGAGGTGATGCTGACCGCGCAGCAGGCAGCGATCGACGCAAACCCGGACTACGAGTTCTACAACCTGAACATCGACGCCGGGGGGATGTGGGTGCGTCGGTTGATCCAGAGAATGATCGAATCCGAGCAACCATCGAGCGGCCACGCCGGACTCGCCGCGGCTCCTTCGAGCGCGGCGGTGAACTGACGTGGCAGATATCCACGCAACCTGGCAACATGGACGAGTCGTGTCCACCGATCAGGCCGCTGACGGGATCCGAAGAATCGTCGTCGCAACCGACCTGGCAGTCAGGGCCGAACCCGGCGCGCACGTCGACGTCCGAGTGGCGCTGGATCGCGGACGGACCGGCATTCGCTCGTACTCGGTGGTCGAGTCCCGAGCCGACGCCGGCACGCTGACCCTTGGTGTGCACCTGTCTCCGAACACACGGGGCGGCTCGGCGTTCATGCACGCGCTGCGACCGGGCGCAGAACTGACCCTGACCGCTCCCATGCAGAACTTTCCACTCCGCCTCGGCGCCAAGCGCTACATCCTGCTCGCCGGCGGCATCGGCATCACCGCCATCGCGAACATGGCCGCGGTCCTCCGGCGGATCGGCGGCGACTACACACTTGTTTACGTCGGGCGTCACCGCCGAGCGATGGCATTCTTGCCCGAACTCACTCAGCTACACGCCGACCGAATAAGAGTGCACGTCGACAGCGAAGGCTCACCGCTGGACGTCGAGGCGTTGATCGACGATATCGCTCGTCAGCCGAGCCCGAGCGGTACCGAGCTCTACATGTGTGGCCACATCCGACTCATGGATGCCGTTCGTCGCAGCTGGAACGATCACCGCCTGACCGCCACAAACCTTCGCTACGAAACCTTCGGCAACAGCGGGTGGTTCGACGCCGAAGAGTTCACTGTCCGCATCCCCCGACTTGGGCTCGAGACCACCGTGGGACCACACGACACACTCCTCGAGGCACTCGAACGGGCTGGCGCAGACATGATGTTCGATTGCCGCAAAGGCGAATGCGGGTTGTGTGCCGTCGATATCGTCGGCCTCAACGGCCACGTCGATCATCGAGACGTCTTCTTCAGCGAATCCCAGAAAACCGAGTCCCGCAAGATCTGCTCATGCGTGTCCCGCGTAGTCGGCGGACAGTCGAATCCGGATTATGCGGGCACGATCGTCCTCGACATACCCTGAGCCGCTTCGTGTCGTTCGGAGAAGACGCGAATTGGAGTGCGATGACACTGCGAGGAATGGTGAGCACCGAATCGCAAACGCCGTCACGGTGGTTGCCAATGCAGCAGCGAACACGACGATCGCGCCACGCGATGCGTTCAATGCCCGATCGGCATGCCCGCGTAGTTTTGGGCCAGGCCGGTCGCCCCGGCCAGGCTGGTTGCGACCCAACGCAATTGGGATAGCTGCAATTGGGCGTCAAAGGAGTTCGCGCCCGCCGGATCATCGCTCAAGTGCAGCATGGTGGTCATCCACCAGGAGAAGTGCGTGCACCGCCAAACCCGGCGGAGGGCAGTGTCGCTGTAGGTGTCAGCGAGCGTCGCGTCGTCCTTGCGCACCAACGCCGCAAGTGCCGGGGCAAGCAGGGCGACGTCGGCAACAGCAAGGTTCAGTCCCTTGGCCCCGGTCGGCGGCACGATATGGGCGGCGTCACCGGCAAGGAACAGTCGGCCATATCGCATCGGGGACTGCACGTAGCTGCGCATCGGCAGCAAGCTCTTCTCGGTGATCGGTCCGGGCATGAGTTGCCAACCATTCTGTCCGTGGCCGAGGCGAATGGCCAACGACTCCCAGATTCGGTCGTCAGACCATTCGGTCAAGTCCGCATTGTTCGGCACCTGAAGGTACAGCCTGCTGACCTTCGTCGACCGCATGGAGTGCAAGGCGAATCCGTCTGGGTGCCAGGCATAAATCAGATCGTCGGTGGAGGGCGCGACGTCGGCGAGGATGCCGAGCCAGGAGAACGGATACGTGCGCTCCCACGTTTGGCGCACCTCTTCCGGCACCGCTGCGCGACTGGGCCCGTATGAACCGTCGCAGCCGGCGATCACGGCGGCATCGACTCTGGTGGGTTTGCCTTCGGCATCGGTGAAGGTGACAAACGGTGTGTCCGTGTCGATGTCGTGCAGGGCGGTGTCGGTGACCTCGTAGAACATCGGCTGGCAGTCGGCCTCGCGCGCGGCCACCAGATCCTTGGTCACCTCGGTTTGGCCGTACACCCAGACACTGCGTCCGGCGAGGTCGACGAAGTTCAGGTGGTGGCGTTCCTCAGGCCACTGCAGGTAGATCCCCCGGTGCTCGAGCCCCTCCCGGTGGAGCCGAGCACCTAGGCCGACTCGATCAAGCAGGTCCACCGTGGACTGTTCGAGGATGCCCGCACGGATTCGCGACAGCACGTACTCCTGCGATCGTGTATCGATAACCACCGAGTCGATGCCCTCGGCGCTCAGCAAGTGGGACAACAGCAGGCCAGCCGGTCCGGCGCCCACAATCGCAACCTCAGTTCGCATGCACAAAGTGAAGCCGGTTGTATTCGGATGTGACCAGACGCCGCTTTCACTCAGCGGAATAGCGATGTGATTCGACACTCGGCTCCGGTCGAGGCCGCATTTCAGGCTTGTTGCTGCGAACCCTCAAGCCTGGTGAACGGGCCGCGAGAGCGCGCGGCTAGACTTCTGCTCAGCGGAAGGCATTGTCAGGCCTGACGCAAGGAGAACTAGCCGATGGCGGGCAACACTTCGCAGCCGGGAGCAACGGTGACCTCACGAGTCCTTGCGCTGCTGGGAGCGTTTGACGCTCAGCACCGTCGGCTCACACTCACCGACATGGCAAGGCGCGCCGAGCTCCCCGCGCCCACTGCACACCGTCTCGTCGCCGAACTGGAAGCCTGGGGAGCGCTGACCCGGCAAGAATCCGGCGACTACGTGATCGGGCGACGGCTCTGGAATGTCGGGTTGCTCGCCCCGGTGCAGACAGGGCTGCGCGAAACCGCGTCGCCCTTCCTTCACGACCTATACGGGGCAACGCTGGCTACTGTTCAAATCGCGGTGCGAGACGGCGACGCCGCGCTCTACCTCGACCGACTCTCGGGACACGCTTCCGTTCCGGTTGTCAGCCGGCTCGGTAGCCGTCTGCCCCTGCATGCGACCGGGGTGGGCAAGGTGCTACTGGCGCACGCTCCCCGTGACGTTCAGGAGCACGTGCTGTCTCACCTGACGCGGATCACCGCGCACACGATCGTCCATGCCGGCGTGCTCGCCACGCAACTCGAGCGCGTTCGCCGCGACGGGTATGCCACCACCACGGAGGAAATGACTCTGGGTGCCTGCTCGGTGGCGGCTCCCGTGTTCCGCGGCGACGACGTCATCGCGGCGCTCGGATTTGTCGTTCCCTCGCTCAAAGGCAATCGGCCGCGGCTGGTCTCCGCCTTACGGGTAGCCGCCCAAGGGATTTCCCGCAGCCTCGTGTAGTCAGCGATTGTGTGGTTCGTAGACGCGCGGTCGCCGCGTATTTCAAGGAATTTCGACCGCATGGCCGCACTCGAAGGGGCGCTGAGGACGAAGGGGTGGTTGCGCTTGGCGCTCTACGTTCCGGATGCACCTCACCTCGGAATCCAGCGGCTCAGCCCTCCTGATAGCTCGTTGCTCGGCAATCTTGTCGAGATCGGGCACTACACCGGTGACGACCCGGATCACCAAGTCGAAGCGTTCGTCCTCGGGCGCGCTAATCCACTGACCGTTGATGGCCAGGAACGTCCGGCAGGCTGTCCACGCGAGTCGCTTGTTTCCGTCCACCAGCGCGTGGTTCCGTGTCAGGGAGTGCAGCAGCGCGGCGGCCTTGAGGTGCACGTCTGGGTAGGCATCCTGGCCGAACACCGACGCGCGGGGCCGCGCCAGAGCTGATT
>JBKOYU010000811.1:0-1750 GCA_046725575.1 Actinomycetota bacterium
GCGCTGCGAGCGGCCCGGCGCGACTATGACGACGCGGAGGCGCTGTACGTGCGTGCGCTACTGATCAAGGAGGCCCACCTCGGCCCGGACCATCCCGATGTCGCGCTCACCGTGCACAACCTCGCCGTGCTCCGCGCCGAGCAGGGCCGCAGCGACGAAGCACGGGTGCTGCTCGCGCGTGCGCTACGGACCTTCGAGGACCGGCTCGACGACGAGCACCCCAGGACACGTACCTGCCGCCACGAGCTGGACACGCTGGAGCCGCGCAGGTGAGTGCCTCAACACACAGGTGAGCCGGTCGATGACGCGTGCGTCGGCATGTCCGTGGCACCGGGGTCGGCATTCGAACGCATAGCCAGCCAGGATGGCGGCATCAGTTCGTGGAGCCAGACACCCGGTGACCAACGGCGGGGACGACGATCCACATGCATCACGCCGGCGACATTCCTCACACCCGTTACCGGCATCGGATGTTCAGAGGCGAGCATGGGGGTAGCGATCCGGCACTGACGGTGACCAGTTGGTCGGCCGGTCGTATCTGCGTTTGGTCTTTGTGGTGCCGGGGCGGCACGGTGCTCACGCCGTTGTAGGCGACGGCCCTGCCGGTGTCTCTGGCCGGAGTCTGTGGGAGGGCCGTCTGTTCGCGCTTGGAGGCGCAGTGGTCGATGCGGTCGAGCGCATGCCGGGTGGCGGCGGGCGAGCTCCGCTGCCCGGCGTGCGGCGGTGTGCTGGCGGGTTGGGGGCGGGCCGCGACAGCGCCGCGGCCCGGACGGCCCGGTGCGGTTGTGTCCTCGCCGGTCGCGGTGCACAGGCCGTGGGGTGACGCACGTGTTGATGCCGGTGACCGTGTTGCCGCGCCGCGCCGACGCGGTGACGGTGATCGCCGCGGTCGCGTCCACGATGATCCCCGACGGCACCGGAAACCGAATCGGGACAACGGTGGGTGTGCTTGGCAGGGCAGGGATTTCGTAGCTCAACAGGTGGGTGAACTCCTGCAGGCGCAGCCCCGTGGCCAATGCCAGTTCACCGATCGCGCTGTTGCGCGCCAGCTCGCGGCCGTGGTAGCCGGTATTAAGGACACCGTCCGGTGCCAGACCCCGCAGCCCGTTGAGGAACAACGCGGCGAAGTCCGGTTCCAGGTACTCGATCGTGACGTGCGGCTTCGATGTCCGGCGCACCGCCAGGTTCACCCTCACCTCGCGGCCGGTGCCGTGGAACAGTGCCCGCGCGGTCCGGTAGGTGAACGGTTCGGCCTGCGCCAGCCGCGGTGGCGGTAAGTCATTGCGGGCAGGAGGATTTCAGGGACCGTGCCCTCAAGGCCGTTGGTGCACAAGATGGTCGGCAGCCGGTCATCGCCGGCGGCCAATGCCAGGGCGGCGCACACGGTGTCACCGCCGGGCGCCGGGATGCTGACATGCTCGATAACACCGTCGGCATGCGGCGCCAGCGCCGAGGTGAGCACCTCGCACACCCGTTGGGGACTGTGTAGGCCCGTAGCCGTTTGGTGGTCCAGTCGGGCCAGGCCTCGGCAAACTTGTAAGTGATGATCGGGGAAGCGTTTCTCGCACCGGAGCACAAGGTGGTGCTGAGTGCCGACGTCGAGGCGGCGCGCGCCGTCGGCCGCGAGCGGCTCGAGCTGTACCTGAACCTGACCAATGCCCTCAACAACTTCAACCGACTGGGATTCAGTGATGACGACGTGGCCAAGCCCGGCAGCGACCGCCTGGTGGACGCCGTCGTCGCCCACGGC
>JBKOYU010001060.1:0-3180 GCA_046725575.1 Actinomycetota bacterium
ACGCACACCAGCACGCCGTCGTCACGGCGCACCCACATCAGGTAGTCGGCGAACGACAGGTCGGCCAGCAGCTGCCACTCACCGACCACGGCGTGCATGTGGTCGACGGCGTTGCCGGGCAGGACGGTGTGCTCGGCGAGCAGATCACCGAGGGTGGACATCGGGTCTTACTCCGGCGAGGAAGGCCGTCAGCTGATCACCGCGATGAGGTCGCCGGCCTGGATGACATCGCCAACGGACACGCTCACCTTGCTGACGGTGCCTGCGACTTCGGCCAGCACCGGAATCTCCATCTTCATCGACTCCAGCAGCACCAGGGTGTCGCCCTCACCGATCTGATCGCCCTCGTGAACCACGACCTCGAGCACACTGGCTACGATCTCGGCGCGAACATCCTCGGCCATCTTCACCCCTTTCGGCTGCTGCATGCCGCTCTATCGAACCACAACGATGGGTGGGCGGTGCTGTGGCCGGGCCATGAGACAATGGACGCAAGTACAGCCAGACGGAGGACCAGCATGGCCAAGCGAGGCCGCAAGAAACGCGACCGTAAGCACTCAAAGGCAAATCACGGAAAGCGCCCCAACTCCTAGGGGCGCTTTTTCGTCTCAGCGGCCGCGGATGATCGTGGTACGGCTTATCTCGAGCCGCAGCCGCTCGCGAAGCCGATCCGGCGCCTTCTCACCGCTGCACTTCTTGGCGATCAGCGCCTTGACCCGCCCCTCGACGCCGTAGTAGCGCAGGCAGCTCGGGCATTCTTCGAGGTGATGCCTGAGCTTGTCGCGCGTCTCCGCGGTGCATTCACCGTCCAGCAGCGTCCATACCTCGGCGATCACCGCCGCGCACTCAGGATGCTCGGGATCTATCGGGCCAATCGGCGGGGACCAGCGCTCGTCGTCGCTCATGACGACACCTCCTCGGGTGCGTCGAGCTGCGGCCCGCGAATGAAGCCACGGTCCCTTGCCACGTCGGCCAATAGCTCGCGCAATTGGCGCCTGCCCCGGTGCAACCGCGACATCACGGTCCCAATCGGTGTGTCCATGATTTCGGCGATCTCCTTGTACGGGAAGCCTTCGACGTCGGCGTAGTACACCGCCATCCGGAAGTCCTCCGGCAGTGCCTGCAGGGCTTCCTTGATCTCGCTGTCCGGCAGCGACTCCAGCGCCTCCACCTCCGCCGAGCGTAGGCCGGTCGAGGAGTGCTCCGCGTTGGCAGCCAGCTGCCAGTCGGTGATCTCCTCGGTCGGATACTCAGAGGGCTGCCGCTGCTTCTTGCGGTAGCTGTTGATGTAGGTGTTGGTCAGAATCCGGTACAGCCACGCCTTCAGATTGGTTCCCTCGCGGAACGAGCGGAAGCCGGCGTAGGCCTTCACCATCGTTTCCTGCAGCAGGTCCTCGGCGTCGGCCGGGTTGCGAGTCATGCGCAGCGCACCGCCGTAGAGCTGGTCGAGCAGCGGAATCGCGTCGCGCTCGAACCGCGCCGTCAGCTCGGCGTCGGTCTCCTGGGCTCTCTCGGGCGCCGACGTCTCTGGCGCCGTATCGGGCACCGACCCGTCGATGTCGGTCATTGTGGGGAACACCGTCCCTTCTGTTGCGACGCCACCAAACAGGCCCGGTATGTCCACCGGACGTTCCAGGCATATGGCAGGCACCAAAGACCCCTTCCTTCGATCCTAGAGGCTGCAACAGACATGACCCGTTTTGCGGGCCGAACTGCACCCAATAACAGCACGGACGGGCGGAGTTGTTCCCGCATTACGCTGAGCCGGTGGCGCGTGCGGCAACCGCGGTCGACGCCTCGGCCCTGCACTGGGACCGCGTGCTGTGCAGTGCGGGCAAGCGCGGCTGGGACGTCGCGCTGTACCCAAGATCCTGATCGGGCTGACCAACGCGGTCACCGCCGACATCCGCGCGTGAATAGCCGGCGAGTGTGGGCTTGAGACACGCCGCAAGGCTGGGGAAGCGTGGCTTAAGTCCACACTCGAGCCGTAGCTGGGCCCCGGCGTCCTAAGGTGACTCCATGTCGCTTTCAGGGAAGACCATGTTCATCTCCGGCGCCAGCCGTGGTATCGGGTTGGCGATCGCCAAGCGCGCCGCCGCCGACGGCGCCAACATCGCGCTGATCGCCAAGACTGCCGAGCCGCATCCCAAGCTTCCCGGCACGGTCTACACCGCGGCCAAGGAGCTCGAGGAGGCAGGCGGGCAGGCGTTGCCGATCGTCGGCGACATCCGCGATGAGCAATCGGTCGCAGACGCGGTGGCGCAGACCGTCGAGCAGTTCGGCGGCATCGACATGTGCGTGAACAACGCCTCGGCGATCAACCTCGGCTCCATCAAAGAGGTACCGCTCAAGCGCTTCGACCTGATGAACGGCATCCAGGTGCGCGGCACCTATACCGTGTCGCAGGCCTGCATTCCGCACATGGTGGGCCGCGAGAACCCGCACATCCTGACGCTGTCGCCGCCGGTCCGCTTGGAGCCGGAGTGGCTCAAGCCGACCGCGTACATGATGGCGAAGTACGGAATGTCGTTGTGCGCCTTGGCGATGGCCGAGGAGTTGCGCGAGGACGGCATCGCGTCCAACACGCTGTGGCCCCGCACTCTGGTGGCCACCGCTGCAGTGCAGAATCTGCTCGGCGGCGACGAGGCGATGTCACGCGCCCGCAAGCCCGACGTGTACGCCGACGCGGCCTACGCGATCCTCAACAAGCCCGCCCGCGAGTACACCGGCAAGGCCCTGCTGTGCGAGGACGTGCTGCTGGAGTCCGGCGTCACCGACCTGTCGGCCTACGACTGCGTACCCGGCGGAGAACTGGGTGTGGACCTGTGGGTCGACAGCCCCAACCCGCCGGGATATAAAGGGCCTTAATCGAATTCGATGATGCCCCGGATATTGCGGCCTTCGCGCATGTCGGTGATGGCCTCGTTGATCTGATCGAGCCGGTATCGCCGGGTGATCAGTTCGTCGAGTCTAAGTCTAAGGTGGCCGTTCTTATACATCGACAGCAGCATCGGCATGCTCGCGCGCGGATTCATTCCGCCGTAGATCAGTCCTTTGAAGGTTTTGCAGGACTGGAGCATGTCAACGAGTAAGAGCGGCACCATATTCACTTCGAATTTCGGGACCGCGGTCATCAGGCAGGTGCCAGACGTGCTCACCCGCGCCCGAGCCACATTGACC
>JBKOYU010000596.1:0-2808 GCA_046725575.1 Actinomycetota bacterium
GTGTTGGTCTCCCGACTCTGCCCCCGCCACCCCCGCCGTCGGCTTCGGGGTCGGCCCAGACAAACCTGGGCTTCGGCTTCTGACACGTGAATCACAAGACATGAGCCCCGTCCAAAAGGACGGGGCTCATGTCCTAGCACCAGCGCACTCACCGGTAGCCATTTCTTACCGCCAACTCACCACTACTCAGATGGGTTGGGGCACAGTCGATTACTGCAATTAGCCCGCCACCAAGTGGTACTAAGCACCGACGCCCACGGGAAATCCCGTCCTTGATTTGTTCCAATCCAGTTGGCCCGGCTACATGCTGTTTGCCTACCACGGCGGCCCCCTGGTGTACCAAACATCTCCCAGCAGTTCATCGGCAAGGTGATCGACGACTCCCGACAGGACACGACCTTGGTCTAACGGGCGCACTCGTCGCGCTGCCCGGCAGAGCAATGGGTCGAGCTGATCGGGGAGGGATTGGTGTCTCGAAATAGACCTTTGAGACGGTCGCCGGTCCATCCGCGGCACACGGTTCGCCCACGTCGTCGTGTCTCAAAAGTCTGCCTCAGAAGTACAAGTGATTGTCGTTCAACGTCGAGGAGGCGCGAGGAAGTGGCGCCCATCTGAGTCATTCGACGAGAGCGGCCGCCGCCTGCAGGTGCTTGACGGCGTCGCTGACGATCGCCTCGATCAACTCGGCGCACGACGGCAGGTCGTCGAGGATGCCCGCGACCTGTCCCGACGCCAGCACGCCCGCGTCCGTGTTGCCCTCCACCAGGCCAGCCTTCAGCAGCATTGGCGTATTGGCCGCCATCACCACCTGCGACCAGGTCAGCTCCTTGCCGTGCCGCATCTCGAGACCGTCGCTGATCATCGACCGCCAGGTCATGCCGGACATCTTCTTGAACTTCTGGGCGTTGCGCACCGCGGCGCTGAAACCCCGTAGCCGCGAACCGCTTTCGAGCTTCTCGACCAGTCCAGTGCGCAGCACGCGATGTGGCATGCCGTCGACGCGGGTCGACACGACGGTGCCGTCCAACCCCGCCTCCAGGTACCGCTGCTTGACGGCGTCGGGCACCGTTGAATCCGACGTCAGCAGGAAGCGCGTGCCCATCGCCACACCGGCGGCACCATACGACAGCGCCGCCGCAAGCCCACGGCCATCGAAGAAACCTCCCGCCGCGACGACCGGGATGTCAACCGCGTCGAGCACCGACGGCAGCAGCAGCGTGGTCGCGACCGGGCCGGTGTGCCCGCCGCCCTCGCCGCCCTGGACGATCACCGCGTCCGCACCCCAGCCGGCCACCTTCTTCGCGTGCTTGGCCGCGCCGACCGACGGAATCACCACCACGCCGGCCTCTTTCAGCCGAGCGATCAGCTCTGGCTTAGGCGCCAGCGCGAACGACGCGACCTTCACGCCCTCGCGGATCAGCAGGTCGATGCGATCGATGGCATCGCCGGCGTCGGCGCGGATGTTGATGCCGAACGGCTTGTCCGTCGCCGCTTTGACCTTCGTGACCGCGGTCTGCAGTTCGTCGAGTGTCATGGTCGCCGACGCCAGGATGCCCAGCCCGCCGGCATTGGCGGTCGCCGACACCAACCGCGCACCCGCCACCCAGCCCATCCCGGTCTGCACTACCGGATGCTCGATGCCGACCAGCTCGGTCAGCGGTGTGCGCAGTTTGCTCATACCTGTACTTCCTTGTCCCGCAGCGACTTCGGATCGATCACCTCACGAAGCAGCTTCAGTTCGTCAGCGGTGGGAAGCCGCGTCGGCTCGGCCTTGTCCAGGTCGTGGACCTCGAACGAGGTGTTCGCGGCCACCTCTTCGGGCGTGGTCCCTGGATGCAGCGACACCGCGCGCATTTGATGATCCGGACCGTTGAAATCGAACACGCCCAGGTTTGACACCACCCGGTACACGTTGACGAACCGGTAGGCCGGGTTGTCGGGATCCACCTTGTCCCAGCCGATGCCCGACACCACGTCGACGGAATCGCCGAACACCCGCTTGGAGTGGTTGCCGACCCAGTAGCTCGTGGCGTGGTTGATCGTGTTGCCTGGTGCGCCGCGGACACCGAACATCTGGCGGGTCGGGTGCTGAAGCGGCCCGAACGCCGACAGGTTCTGGTTGCCGTAGCGGTCAATCTGGTTGGCGCCCATGACCACATGGCGACGGCCCCAGGCCAACGTCTCGAAGACCCGGCCGAACGGCATCCATCCCTCGATGGCCCCAACCGCGCCGAGCGCCGGTGTGTCGGCAAGCAGCTGCGCCTCGCCGTCGGTCAGCAGGATGTCGGGGGAGAACGTCAGCCGCGCCAGCCGCGCGCCGATCGACACCATCGTCGCCATGGGGCTGACCATGATTTCGCCGGCGTCGCGGAACAATTCCGCGCAGGCGACCGCACACACTTCCGGGCGGGTCACGGAAATCACTTGGCTGCCTCCTCATCCTTTCCGCTCCTCCCGTGCGCGGCGCCAAACTTCCGGACCGCGGCCTGGTAGTCGGCCTCGCTGCCGGACAAGTACGTGTGCACGAACCGCTGCCAAGTCTCGTCCGAGGCGGCCGACTCGGCGTAGTGCCGCTGGAACTTCTCGTCGCGGCGGTAATCGGGTTCGGCCGTGGTGAAGTGCGCGCCGTTGGGAGCCTCCACCACGGTGTCCACCATCATCCGGTTGATCAGCAGCGCCTGTGGCGGAACGGCCTTGACGAGCTCGTCGGTGGGCACCGCCCGCTCTACCGACAGGAAGCGCCTGTCGGCAGCCATCAAGTACACGTCGTCGAAGTACGGATCGATGCCGGTGTAGGCGGCATTGCCC
>JBKOYU010000114.1:0-7815 GCA_046725575.1 Actinomycetota bacterium
TGTCGATGCGCTCGGGCGCGCGCGCCGCGAGCTCGTGCACCTTCTCGCGGATCGACTCCCAGTCGCCGAACGCGCTGCCCAAATCGCTGCGCGTCTCGGTAAGACGGCCCTCGGAATCGATGGCCGTCGCCAAATCGATCCGCCCCAACGACTCGGCGGCCTCGTCGGGCTCCTGCCACGGCCGCCCGACGGGATTGACGTCTAAGGCCAACCCGGTCTCTGCGTCGGCCAGCGCGTCGACGTGTCCGCGCACCCGCGGGTCGATCCACGCCGCGCCTGCCTGCACGTACTTCGGCTGCGCGGTCAGCCGCTGCACCAGGTCGTAGCCGGCGTCGGCGGTGACGGCCTCGAGCTCGTCCAGCGCCGGCCATGGCCGCTCCGGGTTGACGTGGTCCGGGGTCAGCGGCGACACCCCGCCCCAGTCGTCGACACCGGCGCCGATCAGCGCTAGGCATTCGGCGCGCGATACCAGGTTCGGCGGCGCCTGGATGCGCATCTTGGGGCCCATCACCAGCCGGGTGACGGCCACCGTCGCGACGAAGTCCTCGAAGCCCGCGTCGGGCGCCGCGGCCATCGCGGTGTGGTCCTTGGCCCGGAAGTTCTGCACGATCACTTCCTGAACGTGCCCGAACTCCTTGTGCGACTGGCGAATTGCATGGATGGTCTCGGCCCGCTCGACAAGCGTCTCCCCGATGCCCACCAGCAACCCCGTGGTGAACGGAATCGACAACCGGCCGGCGTCGGCCAGCGTGCGCAGTCGTACCTCGGGATCCTTGTCCGGGCTGCCGTAGTGCGCCAGACCCTTGGTCTCGAAAAGCCGCCGCGACGTGGTCTCCAACATCATGCCCATCGACGGCGCCACCGGCTTGAGCCGCGACAACTCCGACCATGACATGACGCCCGGGTTCAGATGCGGCAGCAGGCCGGTTTCCTCGAGCACCCGGATCGCCATCGCGCGCACATAGTCAAGCGTCGAGTCATAGCCACGCTCGTCGAGCCACTGCCGGGCCTCATCCCAGCGCGTCTCCGGCCGGTCGCCGAGGGTGAACAACGCCTCCTTGCAACCCAATTCGGCGCCCCGACGGGCCACGTCGAGAATCTCGTCGGGCTCCATGTACATGCCCATCCCCGCGGCGCGCAGCTTGCCCGGCACCGTGACGAACGTGCAGTAGTGGCAGGTGTCGCGGCACAGATGGGTGACGGGGATGAACACCTTGCGCGAATAGCTGACGGGCAGCCGCCCATTGGCGCCGCGCCGGCCCGCGGACTCCAGCCCTGCGTCCCGCACCCGCGCAGCGCTGGTGCACAGATCGCCCAGGTCCTCGCCACGGGCGGTCATGGCGATCGCGGCCTCATCGACATTGAGCGCCACCCCGTCGCGGGCCCGCCGCAACACCCGCCGCAACGCGGCAGGGCTGGGCAAACCGGACTTTGAGGGGACCACCGGGCTGGGCAGACCGGCGCCGCGCTGGGGATTCAGAGCCACTCCCGTGTAACCCCAGGGTCGTCAAGAATCATCCGCGTGTCTCACTATCTGAAACCACTGCGCCCGACATATCGGCCACAGTAGTCCGAGCCCGCCGACGTGTTGTGCGCCCCGCCCTGTCAGGCGGGCGCGCGGACATGGCGCCACAGCACCAATGCGGGCGGCAGCGCGCCCAACACGATCAACACCAACGGCGCATACTCCATGACCCCGACACCGCCGAACACGATGTCGTCACCCGGACCGCCGAACGTCATTGCAGCGACCGTGAGCAGCCAGCACCACAACGGCAGGGCGGCCAGTCGCGGCGCCGACGTCCATTGCAGCGCGGCCCACACCAGCACCGCGTTGAGCAGGCCGCTCACGAGTGCGCTGATGGGAAAGGGAATCGAACCGATCCGGAAGGGAAGTAGAAGCGCCGCCACCACGGCCGACAGCACACCGTCGAGGGCGAGCAGCGTGAGCACGACTAGACGGAGGCGGTCCGAAGCGGCGCTCGCTGTCGTCGACGGCGTTGTTGGCGCGGGTTTCGCTGTCAGGTCGGGATGCTGTCGAGCAGTGCGACCAGGGAGCCGATCACCCATTGAAGGTTGTCGCCGCGATCCTGCCAGTGCTGCAGATTGGGATCCATGTCCGGGTCCATAACAATCCCTTCACGCGCGGCCGATTGACGGGGAGCTTACCCCGTCGCGGTACCGCTATCCGAGGGTCAGCCCCGCCAGCAGGTCGGTTTCCCACCCGCGGGCATCCCGCTCGCCTGCCGTCCCTTCGGCAAGGATGTAGTGCTCGATCGGAGCGATCGGCAGCGCGAGGTTGTTTGACAGCGCGCACGACTTACCGTTCGGGGCGACGGTGACCTGCGTCGCGTGGGCGCGCAGCGCAGCAACCTTGGCAGGAACGTGTTCGGAGACGTCCATCTCGGCGTCGATCGCGTCGTCGGGGTATCCGAACGGCACGTCGTCGACCGACACCCGAATCCAGTCCGATGGCACGTCGTCCAGCGCCTCAAGACCCGCCGCCATGGCCGTCTTCGACATCACGGTCCAGTACAGCTTGGGTACCGTCCAGGGTTCGCCGGGATAGTCGGCGCCGGCCGATGCGGCGACGGCTTCCGTGGTAACGCGGTGTGTCTGGATGTGGTCGGGGTGGCCGTATCCGCCTTTGGGGTCATACGTGACAACGACGTGTGGACGCAGTTGCCGAATGATCGCGACAAGTTCGCCGACGGCCTCTTCCATGTCGGCGTCGACAAACCGTTGCCGGTGCCGCGGCGGCGTGCCCTCCATTCCGGAATCGCGCCAGCGTCCGGGCCCGCCGAGGAAGAGCGGATCCCCAACACCCAGCGCACGGAGCGCGGAGGTCAGTTCGCTGATGCGGTAACCGCCGAGTTGGTCCGCGGCGTCGACGGCGAGTTGCGCGTAGCGCTCGCCGATGACTTCACCCTCCTCGCCGAGGGTGCAGGTGATGACGTGCACGTCGGCGCCTCGCGCGGCGTAATGCGCGATAGTGCCACCGGTTGTGAGGGTTTCGTCGTCTGGGTGGGCGTGCACGAACAACAGACGGGGTGTTACCTGCGACAGCATCAAGCGTCACGCTACCGTCGGCTGCACGAATGCTCGCCAGGAGAGTGGGCCGTTCGTGAATCAAGATTGATTCCAACCGGCGGTCCGCCTCGGAAGCCAATGAATGGCACCACTCGGTTGCGGTCACTATGGTCTCCCATGCCGGCTCAGCGGAGGTCGCCGGCACTGTCACAGGCTGTCGACGTACAGGGTTCCGCAAAGTAGCTGTGAAAGCCGTCCTGCGTTGCCAGATCGGTGTGTCGGGCCGAAATCAAAGCTGAATCTTTGCGCGACCGAGCTCCAATCGACAGCGCTGTCAGCTAACGGTCGACGCGCTTTGGGCAGCACCAGCGCGCTGATCGCCGCGTTGATCGGCGATTGATCGGACAAGCAGGTGCGGGTTTGAAGCCGGCGCCGATGAAGTCGATCACCACCGCGTGTGTGCGGCGACCTGCCAGGTCAGGCAGCGACTGCCACACCGGCCCGTGTGACATACATTCAGCGCGTGAATCGGCGCACCCTGGAGTTCGGTTGCAGCATCATCGTCGTCGGACTCCTGGCCGGAGTCGCCGGCTTGTGCACAACGCTGCTCCTGCGCTTCGTCGAGCACCTCACTTACCACTATTCCTTCGGCACGCTACTGGCCGGCGTCACCGGGAGCAGCCCGGTGCGCCGCGCTCTTGGCCCGATGGTCGGCGGTGCGTTCGCCGGCTTCGGCTGGTGGATGCTGCGCCGCAAGACCGAAGTCCCGCCGCTGGCCGAGACCATCGCGTGCCATCGGCGCATCCCCCGCCTGCCGTTGTCGATCGACGCTGCCCTGCAAGTACTGATCGTCGGCTCGGGCGCATCCCTGGGCCGCGAGGGTGCACCCCGCCAATTCGCCGCAGCGCTAGGCGATCTCGGCACATCGCGATGGTCACTGACCGCGCGAGATCGCGAGATCCTGCTCGCCTGCGCGGCCGGCGCGGGCCTGGCCGCCGTCTACAGCGTCCCGGTGGGCGGCGCGTTGTTCGCAACACGCATCATGCTCAAAACGTGGCACCCACGCGCGGTCGGCACTGCCTTGACCACCTCGAGCCTCGCCGTGGCCGTCGCGTCGCTGGTCACGCACGAGCGGCCGCCGCTGGCCTGGCCGGACCCGCAATTGTCTTATTTACTCACGGCTTTCGCGCTCGTACTGTCACCACTGGCCCTCGGCGTCGGCTTGGCGTTCGACCGCGTCATGGCCTTTGCGCGGCCGGCCACCACGACGAAGTCCTGGCTACTGATACCGGCGATCGCCGCCGCGGGACTGCTCATCGGCATCTGCTCGCTGTGGTGGCCGGAGTTGCCCGGCAACGGCAAGAGCATTCTCACCGTGAGCCTCAACAGCGGCCTCACGCTGGGCGCGGCCGCGGTGATCCTGTTTCTGAAACCGCTTCTAACCGCTGTGTTCCTGCGCGCCGGTGCCGTCGGCGGCATGCTTACCCCGTCACTCGCAACCGGTGCCGCGATGGGATCCATTGTCGCCCTGTCGATTAACGCCTGGACGGAACAGACAGTCAGCGTCCCGGCGGTCTCGCTAACCTGTGCGGCCGGCGTACTCGCGATTACCCAGCGGGCGCCGGTGTGGGCCGCGATCTTCGTCTGGGAGCTCGCGCGACCACCGTGGTGGATCCTCGCGCCGTTCCTCGCGGTGGCCCTCGCCGCGCACGGGCTGCGCGTGCTTCGCGAACGTCGCGCCGACACGACGGCGGCTACTGCGGTGCCTTGACCCACTTACCCGCGTCGCCGACGATGCCGACCGGCACGGCACCGGACAGGCTGACGTTCTGCACGCTTGGGCCCGCCGCGACGATCGTGGTGTCCTGCAGGATCGGCAGCACGGTCGACATGTTCCACAGCCGCGGCTCGACGGCGTTGATCACCTCGCCGATGTCTTCGGTGCCGTCGAGCGCCGCATCGATCTTCGGCTGAATGCTGCGGTCGCAGATGCCGGTGATATTGCTGGGCGCCTGAACGAGCGCGCCGGCTACCGGCGCCGGGCTCGGCGTGGTCGGCGTAGCTGTCGTGGTCGGCCGCGGCCGCACCGGCGAACTGCTGGTAGGCGATGCCGACGGCGACGGCGTCGGCCCGGGGGTGGCGGTCGACACCGCCGTCGCCTCCAGCGCGGGGCAGCCGTATCGGGACGCCAGCGCGGTCGCGAGATCGCCGCCTGCCTGGTGCCAGCTGACCACGGCGTCGACGCGGTTGTTGATCAGCGCATCGCCGTAGAGCGCCACCGGATCCAACGCGGTCACCGACGCCGCGATGCCCACGTTGCGCAGTTGGTCGGCGGCGGTGTTGGCGACCGCGACCGCCGTCGGGTCGTTGGCGGCCACGCCGAGCACGAACGTCAGCGGAACGCCGTCCTTGGTGATGCGCCCGCGATTGTTCTCCGGCCCAGGCGTGCCCGGCGTCGTCGGCGTCGTCGTCTCGACCGGCTCGATCTGATAGCCCGCGTCTGCCAACAGCGTGAGCGCGCCCTTCTTCGTCATCGCAGGCGGAGCGGTCGGGACGTAGCCCGGGTCGGACGGGGAGCGCACCTGGGCCTGCGCGAGGGTGACGGTGTTGTCGTCGCCTGCCCCCACCGACGCGAGCAGGTCCACGTCGAGCAGGCCCAGAATCGCTTTGCGCACTTGGGAATCGGAGAAGGCGGGCTGCTGGGCCCGCAGCGTCAGCTGCATGACCCGCGGCGTGACGATCCGCGCGGTCCGCACGTCGGGAATCGCGGACAGTTGCGCGAACGCCGCCGCGCCGCCGTGAACCTGAGCGACCTGGGTATCTCCGTTGCGGATCGAATCGGCCAGCGCGGCGGTCGCTCCGCCGCGGCGGAACAACACTTGATCCGGCTTGGCCGGCGCACTCCAGTACCGGTCATTGCGGGCCAGCAGGATCTCATCGCGCTGCGGGTCGATGCTTTCCACGCGGAACTGGCCACCCGTGACCGGAAGCGCACGCGCCAGCCCGGCCGCGAATCCGCCGGGCACGTCCTTGACGATGTGGGCCGGGAGGATGTCGTTGAACAGCTCGCGCCACGCGGGGTACGGCTGCGAGAACGTCACCACCGCGGTCTTGCCGCCCTCGATGGATTGCACTCCGGTGATCAGGTCGTAGCCCGCGGGGTCGACGACGCCGGGTTGGCTGACCATCTGCCGCCACAGGTACCAGAAGTCGTCGGCGGCGATCGGGGCGTTGTCCGTCCACGACGCCTCGGGGCGGATCTTGTAGGTGACGGTGAACGGGTTCTGGCTGATGACCTCCGCCGACTCCAACAGCGTGGTGTCGAGCTCCCAGCGAGATCCGGTGGGCGAGTTGGGATCCGGAGCGGGCCGAAACGAGCTGGGCAGCACCAGGGAGCTGATCGCCGCGTTCACCGGCGACTGGTCGGACAACAGGTGCGGGTTGAAGCCGGGGCCGATCGAGTCGATGGCCATGATGATCTGCGTCGCCTTCGGCGGCGGCGGCGTCGTGGTGTCCGACGTGTCGGTGCTCTGCGGTGCGGGCGGTGGGCTGACGGTGCACCCGGAAACCACCATCATCAGCGCGGATAGCGCGACGACGATGCGTGGGGGATGAGCCGCTTGCGCGAAGAGCGACAAACGAGGTCCCGGCACGCTGTTCAGGGTATCGGCAGCGTCGGAGCCGCTGCGGCCGGCGACATCAAACCACCGAGCCGCTGCGGCCGGCGACATCAAACCACCGAGCCGCTGCGGCCGGCGACATCGGACGTCAGCCGCGGGCCTTGGCGCGAGCCTTTGCCCGCGCCCGCTGGGTCGCGCCGAGCTCGACCTTGCGCACCCGGACCACTTCGGGCGTCACCTCCACGCACTCGTCGGGCGCGCAGAACTCCATGGCCTGCTCGAGGTCGAGTTCGATGGGCCGGGCCAGTGTCTCGATCACGTCTGCGGTCGACGAGCGTATGTTCGTCAGTTTCTTCTCGCGGGTGACGTTGATGTCGAGGTCCTCCGCGCGCGGGTTGATGCCGACCACCTGACCCTCGTAAGTGTCCTCGCCGGGCTGGACGAAGAACGTGCCGCGGTCGGCGAGCTGGATCAACGCAAACGGCGTGATGGAGCCGGACCGGTCGGATACCAACGAACCGGTGTGCCGGGCCCGGATCTCGCCGGCCCACGGGCGGTAGCCGTCGAACACCGCGTTGGCGATGCCGGTGCCGCGGGTTTCGGTGAGGAAGTCGGTGCGGAAGCCGATCAGCCCGCGGCTGGGCACGATGAAGTCCATCCGCACCCAGCCCGCGGCGTGGTTGGTCATCTCTTCCATGCGGCCCTTGCGGGCGGCCATCAGCTGGGTGATCGCGCCGACAAACTCCTCCGGGCAGTCGATGGTGAGCGCCTCGAACGGCTCGTGCAGCTTGCCGTCGACGGTCTTGGTGACCACTTGCGGCTTGCCGACGGTGAGCTCGAAGCCTTCCCGGCGCATCTGTTCGACGAGCACGGCCAGCGCCAGCTCGCCGCGGCCCTGAACCTCCCAGGCGTCGGGACGGCCGATGTCGACGACGCGGATCGACACGTTGCCGACGAGCTCCTGGTCGAGCCGGTTGCGGACCATTCGGGCGGTGAGCTTGTGGCCGGACACCTTGCCCGCCAGCGGCGAGGTGTTGGTGCCGATGGTCACGGAGATCGCGGGTTCGTCGACGGTGATCCGGGGCAGCGGGTGGGCGTGTTCGGGGTCGGCGAGGGTGTCGCCGATCATGATGTCGGGCAGCCCGGCGACGGCGACGATATCGCC
>JBKOYU010000988.1:0-12910 GCA_046725575.1 Actinomycetota bacterium
CTTCTCAGTGTTCATCCCGCCCGCGGAGGCCGGCCATGGTGGCACCGGCGCGGAACAGTCGTTGTTCTCGCTGCTGACCGGTGCCGAGGGCAGCCACTACGGCTGGTACGGCGTGCTGGCGGGGGCCTCGATCGTGTTCTTTGCATTCATCGGCTTCGACATCGTCGCCACGACGGCCGAGGAGACCAAGAACCGCAGCGCACAAGCAGAGAGGAAACCGAAATGACCGACTACAAGCTGTTCATCTGCGTGCAATGCGGGTTTGAGTACGACGAGGCAAAGGGCTGGCCGGAGGACGGTATCGCCCCGGGCACCCCGTGGGACGACATCCCCGACGATTGGAGCTGCCCGGACTGCGGCGCCGCGAAATCCGATTTCGAGATGGTGGAGGTTGCACGGCCGTGACGGCGGCCTGGGCGAGCGCAGCGACGGGAAGGGATACGGTTGCGCGTGTGGCGAGCCCGCGCGACCGACGAACCGCGCAGCGCATCCCGTACGCCGAGGCGTCGCGGGTTCTGCTGCGCAATTCGATTTTGGACGGCATGCGGGAATTGCTGCTCACCCGCGACTGGTCGTCGATCACGCTGTCGGACGTCGCGAAGGCCGCGGGCATCAGCCGCCAGACGATCTACAACGAGTTCGGCTCGCGGCAGGGCCTGGCCCAGGGCTACGCCATGCGGCTGGCCGACCGGCTCGTCGACGCCGTCGCCGATGCCATCGAGGGCAACGTCGGCGATATCTATGCGGCTTTCCTCGAAGGGTTCCGGGACTTTTTCACCGAGTCGGCCGCCGACCCGCTGGTGATCTCGCTGCTCACAGGCGCCACCAAACCCGACCTGCTGCAGTTGATCACCACCGACTCCGCGCCGATCATCACCCACTGCTCGGCGCGTCTGACCGAGTCGTTCATGCATAGCTGGGTGCGCGCCAGCGAAGAGGATGCAGGGGTGTTGGCCAGGGCCATCGTCCGGCTCGCGATGAGCTATGTCTCGATGCCGCCGGAGGCCGACCATGACGTCGCGCGTGACCTGGCTAGACTCATGACGCCGTTTGCCGAACGCTACGGTGTGATCGAGCAGGATTAGCGGGCGACGGCGCCCTAGGCCGCCCGAGCCTAATATGTAACAAAGCTAAGTAATGCGACGCGCCCACGAGAAGGAATCCCAATGACAACGACGGAGCAGCGGCTCAGTGCCGATGTTCGCAATGGCATCGACTTCAAGGTCGCCGACCTGTCCCTGGCTGAGTTCGGCCGCAAGGAGATCCGGCTGGCCGAGCACGAGATGCCGGGCCTGATGGCGCTGCGGCGCGAGTACGCCGACGTGCTGCCACTCAAGGGCGCGCGCATCTCCGGCTCGCTGCACATGACCGTGCAGACCGCCGTGCTGATCGAGACCCTCGTCGCATTGGGCGCTGAAGTTCGCTGGGCGTCGTGCAACATCTTCTCCACTCAGGACCACGCCGCCGCGGCCGTCGTCGTCGGCCCGCACGGCACCCCGGAGGAGCCCAAGGGCACCCCGGTGTTCGCGTGGAAGGGCGAGACGCTCGAGGAGTACTGGTGGGCCGCCGAGCAGATGCTGACCTGGCCGGGCGAGCCGGCCAACATGATCCTCGACGATGGCGGTGACGCCACGATGATGGTGCTGCGCGGCGCCCAGTATGAGAAGGCCGGAGTGGTGCCGCCGGCAGAGGACGACGACCCAACCGAGTGGAAGGTGTTCCTGGGTGTCCTGCGCGAGCGGTTCGAGACCGACAAGACGAAGTGGACGAAGATCGCGGAGTCGGTCAAGGGTGTCACCGAGGAGACCACCACCGGTGTGCTGCGGCTGTATCAGTTCGAGGCGGCCGGTGAGTTGCCGTTCCCGGCGATCAACGTCAACGACTCGGTGACCAAGTCCAAGTTCGACAACAAGTACGGCACCCGGCACTCGCTGATCGATGGCATCAACCGCGGCACCGACGTGCTGATCGGCGGCAAGAAGGTGCTGATCTGTGGCTACGGCGACGTCGGCAAGGGCTGCGCGGAGTCGCTGGCGGGCCAGGGTGCGCGGGTGACGGTCACCGAGATCGACCCGATCAATGCGCTGCAGGCGCTGATGGACGGGTTCGACGTCCACACCGTCGAGCAGGCGATCGGCGAGGCAGACATTGTCATCACCGCAACCGGTAACAAGGACATCATCACGCTGGCGCACATGCGGTCGATGAAGGACCAGGCGATTCTGGGCAACATCGGCCACTTCGACGATGAGATTCAGATTGCCGCACTTGAGCGGTCGGGCGCGAAGCGGATCAACATCAAGCCGCAGGTCGACCAGTGGGTCTTCGAAAACGGCAAGTCGATCATCGTCTTGTCCGAGGGCCGGCTGCTGAACCTGGGCAATGCGACCGGACACCCGTCGTTCGTGATGAGCAACAGCTTCTCCAACCAGGTGATCGCGCAGATCGAGCTGTGGACCAAGAACGATGAATACGACAACGCCGTGTACCGGCTGGCCAAGCACCTCGATGAGAAGGTGGCCCGTATTCACGTCGAGGCGCTCGGCGGGACGCTGACGAAGCTCACCAAGGAGCAGGCGGAGTACATCAACGTCGACGTCGAGGGCCCGTACAAGCCCGAGCACTACCGGTACTGACCCAGCACGACAATCGCCCTCGGCACACGACGTGTCGGGGCGTTTGTCGGTTCGGCAATAGCCCTTGACCTCAAGTCCACTTCAGGTGTCAGGCTTCTCGCATGACGCAGGGGACAGGGGACGAAGGCGCGACGGTGGTGACCATCGACGACCCGGCCGCACGATTCGTCCGAGACGTGTTGCCGTTACTCGACCAGCTTTACCGCGCCGCGCGCCGGTACACGCGCAGCGCCGCCGACGCCGAGGATTTAGTGCAGGAGACGATGGTCAAGGCGTATGCGGGCTTTCACACGTTCACCGCTGGAACTAACGTCCGCGCATGGCTCTTCCGCATCCTGACCAACACGTGGATTACCTCGTACCGCACCGCACAGCGGCGCCCGGACGAAGTGCTCGCCGCCGACGTCACCGACATGCGGCCCAATGCGGCTGGCGACCAATCGGCCGAACTCGCTGTGCTGGAAGCGATGGGCGACGACGAGGTGCGCGACGCGCTGCAGGCCTTGCCCGAAGGTCAGCGCTTGGTTGTTTACTACGCCGATGTAGAAGGCTTCCGGTACAAGGAGATTGCCGCGATCTTGGACATGCCGCTCGGCACAGTGATGTCACGGCTGCACCGCGGCCGCACCAACTTGCGCGCATTGCTCACCGACGTCGCCGCCGCGCGCGGGTATGCGGCGTAGGTCGTGCTAGGGGCTGGGCGGGGCGCCGCAGCGGTCCCTGATGTCGACGAGCGGCTGCCGGATGCCGGCCATATCTGCTTGCTCGTCGGGGTGAGAGGCCATGCGCGCAGATGGCGCCGTCGCACCATTTTGGCGGGACCTAACGACTGTCGCTGAGTTGTCGCTACGAGGCTGAGTTGTCGGTACGAGGCGGGCACTTTCGTGCCAATCCGTCCAGAGGCTGATGTGACGCCTGCGGCGTCTGAGATCGCCTGCCCCCGCGCTACGCTCGCCGCGTGCTCATCGTCATCGAGGGCGTCGACGGCGCCGGCAAGCGCACCCTGACCACCGGGCTGCGGGCTGCGTTCGAAGCCGCGCACAAGTCCGTGGCGAGCCTGGCCTTCCCGCGGTACGGGCATTCGGTCGCGGCCGATCTCGCGGCCGAGGCATTGCACGGCGGGCACGGCGACTTGGCGCAGTCGGTTTACGCGATGGCCGTGCTGTTCGCCCTCGACCGCTCCGGAGCCCGCGACGAGATCGACCACCTCAACGCCGCCTACGACATCGTGATCCTCGACCGCTATGTCGCGTCCAACGCCGCCTACAGCGCCGCGCGGCTGCACCAAGGCGCCGACGGCGACGTCGTCGAGTGGGTACGCGTCCTCGAGTACGAACGGCTCAAACTCCCAAAACCGGACTGGCAGGTGCTGCTCGACGTGCCGGCCGAACTCGCCGCCGAGCGCGCCGAAAACCGTGCACAGCAGGAAGCCGACCGTGCCAAGGACGCCTACGAGCGCGACGACGGGCTGCAGCGCCGCACCGGCGAGGTCTACTCCGGGCTGGCGGCGACCCAATGGTGCGGACCCTGGCTGGTTGCGGGACCCGACGTGAACGCCGCCGCACTGGCCGCGGAGCTGGGTCAATAGCCGACTCGCGGGTGTGCTACCGGCGTTTTATCGCAATCTGGTGACACCATGGACACCATGAGGCAAAGGATTCTGGTCGTCGATGACGACCCTTCGCTGGCCGAGATGCTGACCATCGTCCTGCGCGGGGAAGGTTTCGACACCGCGGTCATCGGCGATGGCACGCAGGCGCTCACGGCGGTCCGCGAGCTGCGGCCCGATTTGGTGTTGCTCGACCTGATGCTGCCGGGCATGAACGGCATCGACGTGTGTCGCGTTCTGCGCGCGGACTCCGGTGTGCCGATCGTGATGCTGACGGCCAAGACCGACACCGTCGATGTGGTGCTCGGCCTTGAGTCGGGCGCCGACGACTATGTGATGAAGCCGTTCAAGCCCAAGGAGCTCGTCGCCCGCGTGCGCGCCCGGTTGCGCCGCAACGAAGACGAGCCCGCCGAGATGCTGTCGATCGGCGACGTCGACATCGACGTGCCGGCCCACAAGGTCACCCGGCAAGGTGAGCAGATTTCCCTGACACCGCTGGAGTTCGACCTGTTGGTGGCGTTGGCGCGCAAACCACGGCAGGTGTTTACTCGTGATGTGCTGCTCGAACAGGTGTGGGGGTACCGGCACCCCGCCGACACCCGTTTGGTAAACGTGCATGTCCAACGTTTGCGGGCCAAGGTTGAGAAAGACCCGGAGAACCCGCAGGTGGTGCTGACTGTTCGAGGAGTGGGATACAAGGCCGGACCCCCGTGATCTTCAGCTCGAGGCGGCGCATTCATCGGCGTTCGGCACCACTATTACGCGGATTGGGTGCGCTGGGTCGAGCGATGGGTCTTGCCTGGCGCCGCTCTCTGCAACTAAGAGTGGTGAGCTTGACGCTGGGGCTGTCGCTCGCCGTCATCCTGGTCCTCGGGTTCGTGCTGACCAGCCAGATCACCGACCGCATCCTGGAAGTCAAGGTGCGCGCGGCCACCGAGGAGATCGACCGCGCGCGCACCACCGTCAGCGGCATCGTCGGCGGTGAGGAAACCCGCTCGCTGGACAGCAGCCTGCAGCTGGCGCGTAACACCCTGATCAGCAAGACCGGGCCGAGCTCGGCCGCCGGTCTGGCCGGCACTTTCGACGCGGTGCTGGTGGTGCCCGGCGACGGGCCGCGGGCGGCGACCGCGGCCGGACCGGTGCAGCAGGTGCCCAACGCGCTGCGCGATTTCGTCAAGGCCGGCCAGGTCAGCTACCAGTACGCGACCGTGCACACCGACGGCTTCTCCGGCCCGGCGCTGATCATCGGCAGCCCGACGTCGTCGCCGGTGACCAATCTCGAGCTGTACCTGATCTTTCCGCTGAACAACGAGGAAAGCACCATCACCCTGGTGCGCGGCACCATGGCCACCGGCGGCGTGGTCCTGTTGGGGCTGCTCGCCGCCATCGCCTTGTTGGTGGCCCGCCAGATCGTGCTGCCCGTGCGGTCGGCATCCCGGATCGCCGAGCGGTTCGCCGAGGGCCACCTCACCGAGCGCATGCCGGTGCGCGGTGAGGACGACATGGCGCGGTTGGCGGTGTCCTTCAACGACATGGCCGAAAGCCTGCATCGCCAGATCACCCAGCTCGAGGAGTTCGGCAACCTGCAGCGCCGGTTCACCTCCGACGTCAGCCATGAGCTGCGCACCCCGCTGACGACGGTGCGGATGGCCGCCGACCTGATCTACGACCACAGCGAGGACCTCGACCCGGCGCTGCGACGCTCGACCGAGCTGATGGTCAGCGAGCTGGACCGCTTCGAGACACTGCTCAACGACCTCCTGGAAATCTCCCGCCACGACGCCGGTGTGGCCGAGCTGTCGGTCGAGTCGGTGGATCTGCGCTCGACGGTGCAGAGCGCGCTGGACAACGTCGGACACCTCGCGCAGGACGCCGACGTCGAGCTGATCGTCGACATGCCGGCCGACGAGGTCATCGCCGAGGTCGATCCGCGTCGGGTGGAACGGATCCTGCGCAACCTGATCGCCAACGCCATCGACCACGCCGAGCACAAGCCGGTGCGGATCCGGATGGCCGCGGACGACGATACGGCCGCCGTCACGGTCCGCGACTACGGCGTCGGGTTGCGCCCCGGCGAGGAGAAGTTGGTGTTCAGCCGGTTCTGGCGCTCGGACCCGTCGCGGGTGCGGCGCTCCGGCGGCACCGGCCTTGGCCTGGCGATCAGCATCGAGGACGCCCGGCTGCACCAAGGCCGGCTGGAGGCGTGGGGCGAACCCGGCAAGGGCGCCTGCTTCCGTCTCACGCTGCCGCTGGTGCGTGGTCACAAGGTGACGACGAGCCCGTTACCGATGAAACCCATTGGGCGCGAACGGCCTCCGCGGCGCACGGCCCGCGAGCGCGAACCCGCCCAGGAGACCGTGTGAAACGCGTCCTGGCGGCGGTGTCGCTGCTGGTGTTCGTCCTCGCAGGCTGTGCCGGAGTGCCGAGTTCGTCGGCGCCGCAGGCCATCGGGACCGTCGACCGGCCCGCGCCGCCGAGCCTGCCGAAGCCGACGCCGGGCATGGACCCCGATATCCTGCTGCGTGAATTCCTCAAGGCCACAGCCGATCCCGCCAACCGGCACTTGGCCGCGCGGCAGTTCCTCACCGAATCCGCCTCGCGCGCGTGGGACGACGCCGGTAGCGCCTTGCTGATCGACAACGTGGTGTTCGTCGAAACGCGCGGCCCCGATCGAGTCTCGGTCAGCATGCGCGCGGACATCCTTGGCTCGCTGTCGGACGTCGGAGTGTTCGAGACCGGCGAGGGCGCGCTGCCCGATCCCGGTCCGATCGAACTGGTCAAGACGACCGGCGGATGGCGCATCGACCGGCTGCCCAACGGCGTTTTCCTTGACTGGCAACAGTTTCAGTCGACCTACAAGCGCAACACGCTGTACTTCGCCGATCCCACCGGCAAGACCGTGGTACCCGACCCGCGCTACGTCGCGGTGTCCGACTCGGACCAGCTGGCCACCGAATTGGTTAGCAAGCTCATCGCGGGCCCGCGCCCGGAGATGAGCAACACGGTGCGCAATCTGCTCGGCCCTCCGCTCAAGCTGCGCGGCCCGGTAACGCGCGCCGACGGCGGCAAGACCGGGGTAGGCCGCGGCTACGGCGGTGCCCGCATCGACCTGGAGAACCTGTCGACGACGGACCCGCACAGCAGGCAACTGCTTGCGGCGCAGATCATTTGGACGCTGGCGCGGGCAGGGATCAACGGGCCGTATGTGATCAACGCTGACGGTGCGGTGCTGGACGATCGTTTCGCCGACGGCTGGAACACCTCCGACGTGGCGGCCGCCGACCCAGGCGCGGCCGACGGTGCGGCCGCGGGCCTGCACGCGCTGGTGGGTGGATCGCTGATGTCGTTGGACGGACAGCGCGCGACGCGGGTGGCCGGCCAGTTCGGCCAGATGCCCAACCAGACCGCGGCCGCCGTGTCGCGCACCGGCCAGGAGGTGGCGTCGATCGTGACGCTGCGGCCCGGTGCGCCGGACATGGCGTCGTCGCTGTGGGTCGGCCCGCTGAATGGCAATGCGACACAAGCGATGGAGGCGCGCACCCTGTCGCGGCCCAGTTGGTCGCTTGATGACGCCATCTGGGTGGTGGTGGACGGCATTAACGTAGTGCGGGCGATCCAGGACGCGTCGGGGCAGCCGGCCCGCATTCCCGTCGATTCCTCCGTGGTGTCGATGCGCTTCCCTGGAGCGATCACCGAGCTCCAGCTCTCCCGCGACGGAACGCGCGCCGCGATGGTCATCGAAGGGCAAGTGATCCTGGCCGGTGTCGAGCAGACGGCCGGCGGCGGTTTTGTATTGACCTATCCGCGACGGCTGGGCTTCGGGCTCCGCAACACGGCGGTGTCGCTGTCGTGGCGCACGGGCGACGACATCGTCGTCAGCCGCACCGACCCGCAGCACCCGGTGTCCTACGTCAATCTCGATGGGGTGAACTCTGACGGCCCCAGCCGCAACCTGCTGATGCCGGTGACTACGGTCGCCGCGAACCCGTCGACGGTGTACGTCGCCGATGAGCGCGGAGTGCTTCAGCTCTCCGGGTCTGCGGCCGACAACGACCCGGCGTGGGCCGAGGTGCGGCCGCTTATGGTGCCCGACGCGCTGCCTGTGGTTCCGGGCTAACCCAACATCTCGCTAAATCACTCTGAACCATCTCCCGGCATCGCCCGTTGTGCAGACAAAACATCGATAGAGGTGTTTGCTCAAAAGCCAGGAGGGGATGATGAAGATCCGCGGTCCGCTGGTCACCCTCGCCGCCGTTGCGGCGCTCGGGGTCGGCATATTGCTCGTGAACATTTCCAAGGAGGAGTCGGCGCCGCCGGCGAACCCCTATGGCCAGTCGACCACGACGGCCGCCGCGGCTACTCCCGCGACCCCGCCCCCCGCGCCGAGCCCGCCACCGCCGCCGGCATTCCCGGCCAAGGCTGATTACGTCGGCAAGATCCCGACCGCCAACGGCACGATCACATTGGAGATCACCGTCGACGGCGACAAGGCCATCGCCTATGCCTGCGACGGCAACACCATCGAATCGTGGTTGCGGGGTAGCGCCGTCAACGGCTTGGTGAGCCTGGCCAACAAGGACAAGACGAGCCGGCTCGAGGGTCACCTCGAGGGAAGTGCGATTGTCGGCACCCTGTGGATCGGCGATAAGAAGTGGGACTTCAATGCTCCCGCCGCGCAGCCGCCCGCCGGGCTCTATGTCTACGAGAACGCAGGCGTCCGCAACAGCTGGATCGTCGACCCGAACGGGGGAGTGACCGGCGTGCAGCGGCGGGAGGACGGTTCGACCGCACCCGCGCCCAAGCTGACCACCGACGGCATCGCCAACATCGATGGCATCGAGGTCAAGGCGATTCGGATTGAGGGGGGCAGCAATGTCTGATGCTGAGGCTCCGACGGCGGCGGTACCGGCGAGGTCGTCCGGTAGCGCGATCGCGGTGCTGATCGCCGTCGCCCTCGGAGCGCTGACGGCCGTCGGGCTTGGCGTCTTCGGCAAAGTGCATGAGCCACAGTTCTTTTCGATCAACCTCGCTGGCTTCTCGAGCGGGCTTGCTGTCAAGTCGTGGTTGGCGACGTTCGCCGTTGTGCTGGCCCTCTTTCAGCTGGCGTCGGCGTTCGCGATGTACCGGCTGATTCCCGGCGGAAAGGCTCCATCCTGGATCGGCACCGCACACGTGTGGTCGGGGCGGCTGGCGGTGCTGGCCAGTGTCCCCGTTGCGGTGCACTGCCTGTACGCGTTGGGTTTTCAGTCCTATGACAACCGGGTGCTGTTCCATTCGCTGTTCGGATGCTTCTTTTACGGCGCATTCGCGACGAAGATGGTGCTGCTCACCAGCAAAGGCCTTCGGGGATGGGTGATTCCGATCGCCGGTGGGCTGGTGTTCTTCGGTCTTGTCTACGTCTGGCTGACCTCGGCGCTGTGGTTCTTCCAGACCAACGGCGTCACCTTCTAACTGAAAGGTATTGCGTGAACATCGGCGAGTTCCCCATCTCGCGGCAGAAGGTTCTGCTCGGCGCTGGCTTCGGCTTGGTGACCGCCGTCGTGGCTGCCTGCAGCACATACGGCAAAAAGCCGGAGGCGGCAGGCGAATCCAGCACGACGACCGCGGCCCCGGCCCCGTCCGCATCGGGTGGGACCGCGGCCCCGACGGCGAACGTCATTGCCAAGACGGCCGATGTGCCGGTGGGCTCGGGCGTGATCGTCGACAAGGTCGTCGTGACACAGCCGACCGCGGGCGTGTTCAAGGGCTTTTCGGCGACTTGCACACATGCGGGGTGCACGGTGAACAAGATCGCGGACGGCACCATCGACTGCCCGTGCCACGGCAGCAAGTACAACCTCGACGGGTCGGTGGCCAAGGGTCCGGCGCAGAAGCCACTGCCGGTGCAAGCGATTACGGTCGAAGGGGATTCGATCGTTCTGGGCTGACCGCTTGTCGGTCGCGGCGGCGACACTGACCCTGTGCTCGATCTCGTTCTCCCGCTGGAGTGCGGCGGCTGCGGTGCGCCGTCGACCCGGTGGTGCCCTGCCTGCGCCCAGGAACTGGCCGTCAAGCCCGACCAACCGCATCTGATCACCCCGCGGGTCGATCCGGGCGTGCCCGTGTTGTCGCTTGGCCGCTATGCCGGGGCGCGCCGCGAAGCCATCGTCGCGGTCAAGGAGCACGGCCGCGCCGACCTGATCGCACCGCTCGCGGTCGCGCTGCACGCCGGACTGGAGCGCCTGCTGACATGGGGTGTGATCGGTACTCCGCTGACCGTCGTACCCGCACCCACCCGCCGATCCGCCGCCCGGCGCCGCGGCGGTGATCCCGTCACCCGGATGGCGCGGGCGGCGACGGCGGGCCTCGGCGGTGTCGGCGTCGTTCAGGCGCTGCGGCTGCGGGCCCTGGTCCGCGACTCCGTCGGCCTGTCGGGCGCCGATCGTCAGCGCAACATCGCCGGGCGCGTCAAGCTCACCAAACCGCTCGCCGGAGACGTGTTCGTCGTCGACGACATCGTGACGACCGGCGCCACCGCCAGCGAATCGGTCCGCGTCCTCCACATCGCCGGTGCTCACGTGGCCGGGGTCCTTGCGATCGCCAACGCTTGACGACTCCGGCGATTTCCCGGCCATCAATCGCACGTGAAGAACTGAAAACGCGTACGCGAATTTACTGGCACGACTGGGTGAACACGATTACCGTCGGCACCAACCACCCGTGAATGCCTCACGGCGGCGCTCAACCCGAAGCGCCAGCATCGCCGACCAGCGGTAGGAGGTGAGTAGTCGACACCTTGCACCGGCGGACGGAGCGAGATAGAGGCCCGCCTGTGCCAATCCGAAGACAAGCCGGGCACGCGAAGCGTGCGACTCCGTAGAGAAACGAGTTGCCAAGCATGTCAAGCCATTCCGTGGACTCAGACCGCACCATGGTGGTCGAGGACGAAACGCCCGAAACGCCCGAACCCACACCGAACGCCGAGGTCGTCGTCAAGGGTCGCAACGTCGAGGTTCCCGATCATTTCCGCATCTACGTCTCCGAGAAACTGTCCCGCCTGGAACGATTTGACCGCACCATCTACCTCTTCGACGTCGAACTCGACCATGAGCGCAACCGGCGCCAACGCAAGAACTGTCAACACGTAGAGATCACCGCGCGAGGTCGCGGCCCCGTGATCCGGGGTGAGGCCTGCGCCGATAGCTTCTATGCCGCCCTCGAGTCGGCGGTCTGCAAACTCGAGAGCCGGCTGCGGCGCCACAAGGACCGCCGCAAGATCCATTACGGGGATAAGACGCCCGTCTCACTGGCTGAGGCCACCGCGGTCGCTCCCGAATCATTCCAGCCGCCAACGGCCACTGAAAGCCCAGCTATTGACGCTTCCGCCGGTGACGATCACGAGCCGGGCCGCATCGTGCGGACCAAGGAGCATCCGGCCACGCCGATGACCGTCGACGATGCACTGTCACAGATGGAGCTCGTCGGCCACGACTTCTTCCTGTTCCACGACAAGCAGAGCGACAAACCCACCGTCGTGTACCGCAGGCATGCCTACGATTACGGACTAATTCGGCTCGCCTAGACGCTTTCCAGCGCCTTCGACCAGCTATTTCGACGGGTCACTTACGATGGACCTCGTCTAATACGTCGTGAGATCCATCGAACCCATAGAGGAATTAGCGTGCTGTCGAAGTTGCTCCGTCTCGGTGAAGGCCGCATGGTCAAGCGCCTCAAGGGGGTGGCTGACTATGTCAACACCCTGTCCGACGACGTCGAGAAGCTCTCCGACGCCGAGCTGCGGGCCAAGACCGACGAACTCCGCAAGCGGTACGAAGACGGCGCCGAGCTCGATGACCTGCTGCCCGAGGCGTTCGCAGTCGCCAGGGAGGCCGCGTGGCGGGTGCTCGACCAGCGGCACTTTGACGTCCAGGTGATGGGTGGCGCGGCTCTGCACTTCGGCAACGTCGCGGAGATGAAGACCGGCGAGGGCAAGACCCTGACCGCGGTGCTGCCGTCGTACCTCAACGCGCTGAGCGGCAACGGTGTGCACGTCGTGACCGTCAACGATTACCTCGCCAAACGCGACGCCGAGTGGATGGGCCGCGTGCACCGCTTCCTCGGGCTCAACGTCGGCGTGATCCTGTCCGGCATGACGCCCGACGAGCGGCGCGCCGCCTATGCCGCCGACATCACCTACGGCACCAACAACGAGTTCGGCTTCGACTACCTGCGCGACAACATGGCGCACTCGCTGGCCGACCTGGTGCAGCGCGGGCACAACTTCGCGATCGTCGACGAGGTCGACTCCATCCTGATCGACGAGGCCCGCACCCCGCTGATCATCTCCGGGCCGGCCGACGGCTCGTCGAACTGGTACACCGAGTTCGCCCGGCTGGCGCCGCTGATGGAAAAGGACGTTCACTATGAGGTGGACCTGCGCAAGCGCACCATCGGCGTGCACGAGGCGGGCGTGGAGTTCGTCGAGGATCAGCTCGGCATCGAGAACCTCTACGAGGCCGCCAACTCGCCACTGGTCAGCTACCTGAACAACGCCATCAAGGCCAAGGAGCTGTTCCAGCGCGACAAGGACTACATCGTCCGCGACGGCGAGGTGCTGATCGTCGACGAGTTCACCGGCCGTGTGCTGATCGGCCGCCGCTACAACGAGGGCATGCACCAGGCCATC
>JBKOYU010000578.1:0-3189 GCA_046725575.1 Actinomycetota bacterium
GCGGCGGCCGAGTGATCAGCGGCGGTTCTGCAACGATCTTGCGGACGCCGTCCACCTCCTGGGTGAACCGGGGCAGCGCGCGGTCACTGGTGCGGGTGCGTGCCCGCTCAGCCGAGCGCACCACCGCCGCTTGCAACGGACCGGCGGTCTCAGTGGCCAGCCGGTCAACATCGAGGCGGACGAAGGACCGCGAGAACAGCGGCTGGTCGGCCAGCCGGCGCAACTCTTGGCGGTAGGCGGCAACACAGGACCGCACCGACGCGCCGCACTGCTGCTCGGAGGCGCCGTTCTGCCGCCCGGCTACCCAGATGCTGGCGACCAACCGGCGCAGATCCCACTCCCATCCGCCCGGGTGGGCTTCATCGAAATCGTTGAGGTCGATCACCAGATCCCGTTCGGGTGAGGCGTAGAACCCGAAGTTGCCCAGGTGGGAATCACCGCAAACGACAGGGGTGATACCGGTCGACGGCAGCCGTGCGACGTCCTCGGCCATCACCACGGCGGCGCCCCGCAGGAAGCCGTACGGCGAGGCAATCATGCGCCCCACCCGGATGGGGATCAGCCGCTCGAGCCTGCCCTGGTGGCTGATCATGATCAGTTGGATGGGGTCGGGCCGGTCAGACGGTGGTGTCCAGTCGGCCAGCGAGCGTCGCGGCACGCGCTTACGCAGACTCTTGCCCAGGGCGTAACGCTCGGCCCGTGTCACCGGTCGCTGCCGCAGCGACTGATACGCGCTACTGTCGGCCCCAGCGAGTACCGTATGCCCGCTGGTAGCGGTGCCGTTCGCGGTGCCGTTCATGCTCAATGATGCTACGACCTGCGTTCAGCCCGAGACAGCACGCGATACTTCTCGTCGCGGCTGGCCGCCAATTCATCGGGCGCGTCGACATAGAACACAAAGTCTTGCAACAAGACTGGAAGAGGTGCTCGAAAGGAATTGATGCGTAAGGCTTTGCGGGATAGACGTATCGTCACGTGACCAGGTAAGCGGACTCAATAGTGGCCTAGACGTCGTCGGCGCCGATTGGCCATCGTCAACCGATGAACTGTTGACTCCGCCGCTCCTTATCTGTGTTGTTTCTGGTGTTGGTCCTCGTTGTTACACCTCATCGATGTCAACTACCCCCGTCCACAGATTCAAGATTACCTCGTCCGGATGTCATGACTTCGCGGATTACTCTGACCTGCTCAGATCGGACAACAGCGACGCCACGCAGTCCCTCACCAGTTCTCCTGTACCGCAACCACTTTCGTAGAAAGTAACCGAATCTTGTCAGGCCGAAGTCCGCATGTTCTATCGGGATGAGTCCACCGGCGCCTGCGGATTAGCGCCAGATCCACCGCCGGGTCGATGAGTTTCGTTGTGGCGCAACGAGAGTTTGGGGCAGCGAGTGAAGCATCGAGCCCCGTAGGTGGGCCCGGACCCTCCATCGCTCCGTCGACGGAGACGAACGTGGTGGTCGTCAGCTTCATGGTCGCGTGTTGGTTTGGTCGTCGTTCGGTCTGACCGGGCCGGACCGATCTCATCGGTGGTGGCACGGTCCGTGATGCGGGTTCATGCTTTGCCTTCCCCGAACAAGGGCCGCACGTCGGCGATGTCGTACTCGGCTACTGACGCCGACAGCATTGCCGCGCCTTGCTCGTTGCTGGGGGCCGCTGGGGCGGAAGGTTTCAAGCCGCTTGCGACTCCCAGCGCTCAAAGGTGTTGATGCGGCCGGAGTCGAGCAGGTCGGCGGTGACGACAAAGTCGAGGCAGCCAGCTGCCCAGTCAAGGTCCGTGCTGAGGCGGCCCGATCCCTAGCTTCCCTTGGTGAGGGCCGAGTTCGCCGGTGAGGAGCATTGCCAGGCGCGGTGAGATGTACCAGTCTTACTTCCGGGATGCACATCGCCGTGGACGTTCAGTATGTGGAGCTCGCGGTGGTCACCGCTGTCGTGGGCTTCATTGAATGGTCCGACCCCACATCGGCCCTCGAATGCGTTTTGCGCGCCGAGGTGACGCCCGAGCCCTACGAACCGGGCGCGTTCTACAAACGGGAGCTGCCCTTCCTCCTGGAGGCGGTCGCCCAGGTGGAGCAGCGTCATCCGGTCGAGTCGGTGGTCATCGATGGCCACGTGTGGCTGCGGGAAGGTCAACCCGGGCTGGGCGCACGGTTGCACGAGGCGCTCGGTGCTCGGAAGGTCGTCATCGGCGTAGCGAAGGCCGCGTTCGCGGGAGGGAGCGCGGTCCCGGTGCTGCGCGGTGACAGCAGCCGGCCGCTGTTCATCAGCGCGGTGGGGATGAACACGCACCGGGCGGTCGGGCTCATCCGGAGCATGCACGGTCTGCATCGGGTGCCAACGCTCCTCAAGCACGTCGACCTGCTCGCGCGCGGCCACGTGGCGCCGGACCCAGCGAAGGCGCTGGTCGGCCAGAGCTAGGGCGGCCGCCATGTAGTCGCCAACGCCCCGCAAGACCCACCAACGCGCGGGAGTGCCGTGTTTGGCGTCAGCCGTGGCCAGGCGTTGCGTCCGCCGGCGAGTCGTCCCTCCGGATCGCTGGATCAGCAGGTGACGTGAAGGACCGCGCGGACCTCCCGACGCTCGAGGCCCGCGATCAGCCGGCAGGCCTGTTCCGTCGGGACAGCGACGAGGTCAACGTTTCGGCGCGCAGCCTCCGACACCACCTCGGGCATGATCGGCAACGAGCCGTGGGCCCCGGTGCCGATGATCAACCGGGGTCCGCCCCACGGGAGCTCCTCGTCGGCTGAGAGCGGAGTGTGTCCGAACCTGTCACGGTATCGCTTCGAGGGCTTCTTGCTGCGTTTGCGCACGGCACCTCGATCGATGACGATGTCGTGCTCGTACTCTTGCCCCTCGACCTCGATCGACCCGAACCCGAGGAGTCGCACATCCATCACGTGCCGCCCCTACCCGTCCGCCCGGAAATCCAACACTTCGGAATCTACGCCCATTGCCAGTGCGCGGAAGCCGGTGCGCCCGACTGCGCCGACCCTGGCGACGACCTCGTCGTGGACTTCCCGTCGGACGACCAGAGAGCCTGCGGTGCAGGCTCTGGCTAGAGCGGCGACGCTCCCCGAGCGGCGACTCAGCGCTCGGCAGACAGCCCCTATAAGCGAAGCCGCGCCGCTTTAGGCCTGCCGGGATGCTCGCCATGAAGCAGTTATGTGCCTCCGATTTGCCAGCCAAGGG
>JBKOYU010001029.1:0-4230 GCA_046725575.1 Actinomycetota bacterium
CGTTATCGCCGTATTCGTGCTGCTCTTCGGCGCCAAGAAGCTCCCGGACGCGGCGCGCTCACTCGGTAAGTCGATGCGGATCTTCAAGTCCGAGATCAAAGAGATGCAGTCCGACTCCAAGCCGGAAGCATCCGCGCCGCCTGCCACGCCGATTGCCTCGGAACGCGTCGACACGCCACCACCGGCTCCTCAGGCCGACCGGCCGTCGGACCAACGCCCGGCCTGACCCACGCCGACCCATTGGCCGCAGCATGATGCGGCATAGATAGCCCGTGCAAACCCCCGGAATCATCAAGAAGCTCGATCCTCGTCGACGTCGGTCGCGGGTCAATCCCGACGGCACCATGTCGCTGGTCGAGCATCTGCACGAACTGCGGACTCGCCTGCTGATCTCGGTCGCCGCGGTAGTGCTGACGACGACCGTCGGATTCTTCTGGTACACCAACAGCTTCTTCGGGTTCCACAGCCTTGGCGAGTGGCTGCGGGGGCCGTACTGTTCGCTGCCCGCATCCGCGCGTGCCACCATCGCCCCTGACGGCGAATGCCGCCTGCTGGCCACCGCCCCGTTCGACCAGTTCATGCTTCGCCTCAAAGTGGCGCTGACTGCCGGCCTCATCCTGGCTTGCCCGGTGTGGCTCTATCAGCTGTGGGCCTTCATCACGCCCGGCCTGTACAAGAAGGAGCGGCGGTTCGCGATGGCGTTCGTGGCCGTCGGGGCGGTGCTGTTCGTCACCGGGGCCGTGCTGGCCTACATCGTGCTGTCGAAGGCCCTGCACTTCCTGCTGACCGTGGGCAGCGATGTGCAGGTCACCGCCCTGTCGGGTGAGCAGTACTTCGGGTTCCTGATCAACCTGCTGCTGGTGTTCGGCATCAGCTTCGAGTTCCCGCTGCTGATCATCATGCTCAACCTCGTTGGGGTGCTCACCTACCAGCGGCTGAAGTCGTGGCGGCGCGGACTGATTTTCGGGCTGTTCGTTTTCGCGGCGTTCGCGACACCGGGGTCGGATCCGTTCTCCATGCTGGCTTTGGGGCTGGCGTTGTCGCTGCTGCTCGAGGTTTCGATCCAGGTCGCCCGCGTCCACGACAAGCGCAAGGCGCGGCGCGAGGCGGCCGAGGACGTACCTGACGAACTTGCGGCACCGATCGGCGGCGTCGAACCGATCGAACCGCCGAGCGCCGTGCCCGCACCGGCCCGGCTCGTGGTCGATGACGACGCCACTTAGCGGCCAACTGGCCACCTTCGCCGGGCAGCTGTCCTTTGCGCTGGACGACTTTCAACGGCGCTCCTGCCAAGCGTTGGAGAGCGGGCACGGGGTGCTGGTGTGTGCTCCGACCGGCGCAGGCAAGACGGTCGTCGGCGAATTCGCCGTTCATCTCGCGCTGGCCGCGGGTCGAAAGTGCTTCTACACCACGCCGATCAAGGCGCTGAGCAACCAGAAGCACAACGATCTGGTGGCCAGATACGGCCCCGAACGCATCGGCCTGCTCACCGGGGACCAGTCGATCAACGGCGACGCCGAGGTGGTGGTGATGACCACCGAAGTGCTTCGCAACATGCTGTATGCGAATTCGCCTGCGCTGTATGGACTTTCGTATGTCGTCATGGACGAGGTGCACTTTCTGGCCGACCGGATGCGCGGTGCGGTGTGGGAGGAAGTGATCCTGCATCTGCCCGACGACGTGCGGGTGGTGAGCCTGTCGGCGACGGTGAGCAACGCCGAGGAATTCGGCGGCTGGATCCAGACCGTGCGCGGCGACACCAGCGTCGTCGTCGACGAACATCGCCCAGTTCCGTTGTGGCAGCACGTGATGGTGGGCAAGCGGCTGTTCGACCTTTTCGACTACCGCGCCTCGGGGGCGGCGAAGTCTGGCCGTGAGCTTCTTGTCGATCCTGAACTGCTGCGCCACATCGCACATCGCCGCGAGGCGGACCGGCTGGCCGACTGGCAGCCCCCCGGCCGTGGTCGTTCCCGGCCGAGCATCTACCGGCCGCCGGGCCGGCCCGACGTGATCAGCACGCTGGACCGCGAAGGACTTTTGCCCGCAATCACATTCATTTTCTCGCGGGCGGGCTGCGATGCCGCGGTCAAGCAGTGCCTGCGCTCGTCGCTGCGGCTTACCTCCGATGAGGAGCGGGCCCGCATCGCCGACGTAATCGACCGTCGCACCACGGAGCTCAACGAGGCCGACCTGGTGGTGCTCGACTATCACGAATGGCGGGAGGGGCTGCTGCGTGGTCTGGCCGCTCATCACGCGGGGATGCTGCCGATCTTCCGTCACACCGTCGAGGAACTCTTCGCCGCCGGCCTGGTGAAGGCCGTGTTCGCTACGGAGACACTGGCTTTGGGCATCAACATGCCGGCTCGAACGGTGCTGCTCGAGCGGTTGGTCAAGTTCAACGGTGAGCAGCACATGCCGTTGACGCCGGGGGAGTACACCCAGCTGACGGGTCGGGCGGGTCGGCGCGGCATCGACGTCGAGGGCCACGCGGTGGTGTTGTGGCATCCCGACATCGACCCGGCCGAGGTGGCCGGTCTGGCGTCGACGCGCACGTTCCCGCTGCGCAGCTCGTTCGCGCCGACCTACAACATGACCATCAATCTGGTGAACCAGATGGGTCCGACGCAGGCGCACAAGCTGCTGGAAAGCTCGTTTGCGCAATACCAGGCCGACCGCTCGGTGGTCGGGTTGGTGCGCGCCGTCGAGCGCGGCGAACGCATACTCGACGAGATCGCCGGCGAACTCGGCGGGCACGACGCGCCGATCCTGGACTACGTGCGGCTGCGGTTGCAGATCTCCGAACGCGAACGGGCTCAGTCCCGGGCGTCGCGGCTGCAACGGCGCAGGGCAGCCAACGATGCGCTGGCGGCGCTGCGCCGCGGCGAGATCATCACCATCACGCACGGCCGCCGCGGCGGCCTGGCCGTCGTGCTGGACGCCGACCGCGACAGCGACGACCCGCGGCCGCTCGTGCTGACCGAAAACCGTTGGGCTGGGCGCATTTCGTCGGCCGACTACTCGGGTGCGTCGGAGCCGCTCGGCTCGATGCCGCTGCCCAAGCGGGTCGAGCACCGCAATCCGCGGGTGCGGCGCGATGTCGCGTCGGCGCTGCGCTCCGCGGCGGCCGGACTGGACGTCCCGTCGGCCAAGGGCAAGCGCAGCGGGCAGGCGAAGGAGCGCGACGTCGATCCCGAATTGGCCGGGCTGCGTGAGCAATTGCGCCGCCATTCCGCGCACGACCTGCCGGATCGCGAAGCCAAGGCCCGGCTGGCCGAGCGCTACCTGCGGATCGAACGGGACAACGAACAGATCCGGCAGAAGATCGCCGCGGCGACCAACTCGCTGGCGCGCATGTTCGATCGAATCGTCGTGCTGCTCACCGAGCGCGGGTTCATCGACGGGAACGACGGCGACCCCAAGGTGACCGACGACGGCCGGCTGCTGGCCCGGATCTACAGCGAGAGCGACCTTCTGGTCGCCGAGTGCCTGCGCAGCGGCACCTGGGAGGGTCTGGAGGCGGCCGAGCTCGCGGCGGTGGTGTCGTCGGTGCTCTACGAGTCCCGCGGCGACGCCCCCGGCGCGCCCGACGGAACCCAAGTGCCCACCGGGAAGCTGCGCCGCGCCCTGAACCAGACCCGCCGGCTGTGGACCGAGCTGCGGGCCGACGAGCAGCGACACCGCATCACCCAGAGCCGCGAGCCTGAGGACGCCTTCGTTCCGGCCATCTACCGCTGGGCGACCACCGGTGACCTGACCACGGCGCTCGCGGCGTCCGATGCGTCGGGCACCGGCACGCCCTTGTCGGCGGGTGATTTCGTGCGGTGGTGCCGCCAGGTCCTCGACCTGCTTGACCAGGTCCGCAACGCCGCACCCACACCGGCGCTGCGCGCTACCGCGAAACGCGCTATCAACGACATTCGACGCGGCGTCGTGGCTGTTGATGCCGGGTAGTGTGTTCGCCAGCAGTGCGACCCATGAGCAAGGAGAGACATGAGCGGACCGCAAGGATCTGATCCGACGCAGCCGTGGCCCGGTCAACAGCCGGAGCAGGGTAAGGATCAGCCGTCAAGCGACCCGTCGGCCAACCAGCCGTGGCAGCCGCCGACCTCCGGGGCCGAGCAACAACCGACCACCGCAGCGCCGGCCTGGCAGCCGCCGCCGGCTTACGACCCGCAACAGCAGCAGTATCCGCAGTACCAGCAGCCGTCGGCCCCGGCCTACCAGCCGCCG
>JBKOYU010000005.1:0-4136 GCA_046725575.1 Actinomycetota bacterium
ATGTCAGGGAGGCGCACTTGCTAAGGCGGATCAATCACGCGTCCTCGCGCGCGCGATGTTTTCGCGAATTGCCCCACCCGCAGGCACGAGGGCGTGAAAGGCCGCCCTCTTCGCGTCGTCACTCAGGCGCATGATCATGAGGTTGTATCCGGCGGCACCGGGTGGACCTACCCTCCGCTTGCAGAGGAAGGGAACACCAAGCAAGAAGGGGGAGGTCGGCATGGTCGAAGTCGGTCACCGGGTGCAACTGGCACCCGCAACGGTGGGGCGACGCCCGCGCAGCGGCGTCGTCACTGGGGTCCGGGGCCAAATGATCACGGTGCGCTGGGACTCAGGGGAGCAGTCCACGGTCGTGCCCGCGAGCGGCACGCTCTCCGTGCAGGGGCACAAGCCCAAGAGCACGGGCCAAACTGTGGAGAAGGGCGCCAAGAAGGCGGCCGCGGCCACCAAGGGGGCTGTCGGAAAGACGGCGAGCGCCACCGACAAGGCCGCGCGCCGAGCGGCCAAGGCCGTGGAACGAGGAGGCGCGCGACCCTCCAAGGCGCTTAAGAAGAGCGCTGGTCGGGCAGCCAAGACCGTCGAGGCCAGCGCGTCGAAGTCAGAGAAGGCAGTGGAAAAAGCCGCATCCAAGGCGGCCGGGCGTACCGGCAAGTCGCGGAAGCGAGCGAGGTGACCGAGCAGGCGGTCGCTCGACCACCGATGGGCAGCGCCCGCGTGAATAGTTCCAGCCAGCCGAGTGCACGTTGGCTTCAACGCCGTGGCCACCTGGGCCTCGGGCGATCTCGTCGTGATCGCCGCTGACCGCAGCCCAATGTGATCTGCGCGCGCCGCGGGCCTGCGCCAAGTACCGTTGCAACAGGGATCATTCAGTGGGACGCGCGGAGTGTGACCGGATGCCTTCGCGGTTCTTCGGATCAGGATCAGACGAGCCGAGCGGGAACGGTGGATCCGGCGAACCCGCTCAGCCGATCGTCCCGCCGACAATCATCGGGGTGCACCATGTCAAGGTGCCTGTCGGCGATGTGTTGCGAAGCCGCGACTGGTACGTCGAGGTACTCGGGTTCACGCCGCTCCTCGACTTCGAAGAAGAAGACCGTCTCATCGGCGTCGCCCTCCAGCATCCCTGCGGGTTTACTATCGGTCTACATCTTGATCCCGAGCGTGCCGGCGTCCTATGCGGCTTCCCGACGGTCGCGCTGTGTGTGGGAGACGCCGACGACCTCATGGACTGGTCGGTGTATTTCGACGGGCGCAGCATCGAACACTCTCCGATCCTCGAAGGGCACCTCGGCTCGTTCATTGAACTCGAAGACCCAGACGGGTTGCTTGTCCAACTCCACACCAAAGGCCAGCCGGCGGCCGACGAAGCCTGAACCAGCCCACCACGAAACATCGTGGGCATTGGGGCCTACGCGGTGGCACTCCAGCTGTGCCTGGCCCGGGGTTACCGACTCATTCGAACGGAGTTGTGGCTGGGTCGGCGCCGCGTTGGGATTGGCGATGGTCGTGGTGGTGGTCGTGGACGCGTAGAACATAAGCGCCTCAGGACTCCCGCCCTTGGGCCGGGAACGCCGGTACGGCAAGACTGCAGGTGCACTCGGCGGTCAACTCAAGATCGGCAGTTCGGGCGCGCCGCTGTCGACGTGTGAGTTGGTGCTCTTTGCACCCGTCGAAACGGACGCTGTGAGGGCTCAGCTCAGCTAAGCGAGCAGTCTCCTCTTGCTGCGCGGCCCAGAAAAACGGCTCGCCCATTGGTGATCGTCATGTGCTGCTTGACGATTACACCGGACGCTGGCGGGGCGATCAGCCGCCGCCCTCGTACTTGAATGACACCTTCACCTTGGCGCGGTACGCCGAGACCCTGCCGTTCTCGATCGTAACATCGAGCTCGGAGACCTCGGCGAGACGGAGATCGCGCAACGACTGCGATGCGGTGGCAATCGCGCTCGACGCTGCTTGTTCCCACGAGTCCGTGCTGGTCCCAACGAGTTCTATGACGTTGTAGACGCTGTCCGCCATTCACCGCCCCTTTCGTGGGCTCCCTCGTGCAGCACCGCGTGCGCGGCTCTCGACCACGATTTCGTCCGCCGGCGCTTTCGTCAAGGGTTGGCCCCGGGTTAATGAGGGTGCGCGATGCGGCTGCGCTCCCCGGCACCGTCGTCCGCACATAGCGGACCCGCGGTCTTGCATTTCGCCCGATTGGGTCCACCCTGGGCGCGCAGCCGGGTGGCACTACTTAGGGCGTCGCCGGAAGCTCCGCATATCCGTCGCGGAGGCAACGTGCACAGCGATACGTGTGGTCTCACCGGATGACCGTCGTATCACGCGGTGATGTTCCGCCGAGCGGGTCAGCTCGGTCTAGCCTGCCTTGCCGGTAGGCGTTGAGGGGCAACAATGAAGTGCAGAAGCTTGCTCCTGGTCGGCACGGTGGTGTTCGCTGCGGCCCTGACGATGCCGGGTGTGGCGCGGGCTGCTAGTGGACCGACCACGCGCACCGCAATCAAGCACGTCGTGGTGATCGTCCAGGAGAACCACACGTTCGACAACTACTTCGCCAACTACTGCGAAAGCCGCGTCGACGCGAAGCGGCGACCAGTGTGCGACGGTGGACCCACCACCTACGCGGGCACGACGACCGCGCCGGTGGTACTCGACGACAACTCGATGGCTGCGTACGACCCCAACCATACGCAGTCGTGCCAGACGGCCGAGATCAACGGCGGGAAGATGGACGGCTACCTCACCGCGCCGCCCTCAGAAGGCGTATGCGGCGCGCCCGACAACTTCAGCTACGCGGCTGCCGGCGCGTCGTCGCCCGTGGCTTACTACCAGCAGCTCGCGACCAAGGGCACGCTCGCCGACCACTACTTCCAACCCGTGACCGGGCAATCGTCGTCAAATGACATGTACCTGTGGACCACGCAGTTCGTGTTCAAGGACAACGAGGTCGAGCCGAACGCGATCGGCAAGCAGTGCTCGACAAACACCAACGTGCAGCAGTACGACGACTCGGCCGGCGCGAACCAGAACATCGGCAAGACGCTGTCTGACGCCGGGGTGTCCTGGGCATGGTACGCCGAAGGCTATTCGGCGATGCAGGACGCCGGATCGTCGTGCCCGCCCGCCCCAGCGGGATGCGGCATCCCAATCAAGACTTACCCGTGCGTGTTCGACCCGAGCGACATCCCCGCCGAGTACTACGCGAGCTCGGCCGACAAGGCGGCCAACATGCGCGACTACTCACAGCTCGCGGCCGACATCGCGAGTGGTGGGTTGCCAAGCGTCGTGTTCGTCAAGGCGCTCGGGTTCAACAGCGAGCACCCCGGTTCGGGCACGAAGCTGTCCAGTGGTGTCGCGTTCGTACGGCAGACGGTCGACGCCATCCAGCGATCGAAGCGGGCGAAGGACACGCTCGTCTTGATCACCTGGGACGAATCGGGCGGCTACTACGACCATGTGGCACCGCCGGCGCCGAGCGCGGTCGACCAGCAGCCCTACGGCCCGCGCGTCCCGTTGCTCGTCGTGGGACGCTTCGCCCGGCACGGGACCGTCTCACACCAAACGCTCGAGCACTCATCGATCACGAAATTCGTCGAATGGAACTGGCTCAAGGGTAAGACCGGCCGACTCGGCGGGCGCGACCAGGTCGTCCACAACCTCGGCAGCGTGCTCTCCGCGACCCTCAAGGTGCCGTCGTAAACCACCGGGCGGCCGGTTCATCGTGACCTCATGCTCCTTCCGGTAGCTCATAGCGCCTCGACTCGCCGGCGGCCAGGAGGCGTACAGATCGCCGGTTCTGCGCTGGGTTCGACCACCGGCTGACGCGTTGTTCTGTGCCGCTACGGGGCGAGCACGGCACGCCCCGAGCGGGCTATCTGTACGCGTTCGCGATGGCAGGTGCCAGCGATGAATCCTGCATGTGGTTGGAGTCTGAACTGGTGCCGTCGCCACCAGGAAGAGGAAGACATCATGGGCAAGCTCATCGTGACCGAGTTCGTGACGCTGGACGGGGTGGCGCAGGCACCTGGAGGGCCCGACGAGGATCGCGACGGCGGCTTCGCGCACGGCGGGTGGCAGGCGCCGCTGCTGGACCAGGAGTCCGGCAACGCCATGTTCGAGCACGCGAGGAGCATGGA
>JBKOYU010000378.1:0-2548 GCA_046725575.1 Actinomycetota bacterium
CCTGCACGAGGAGGTCTCGTACCTGGCATACCACCTCCACTGGCCGCTCAACGAACTGCTCGAACTCGAGCACGCCGATCGACGCCGCTATGTCGGCCTGATCCAAACCCTTGCCGCCCGCGGCAGATCGGAGAAGTAACAGATGGGCCGGTGGTGGGGACGGGGCCGGTCGCCGCAGCCGGGCCTCAAAGGTGTCTCGTTGCAGGCGACGCCCGATCCGGGTTGGCGGGGGCTGGCGCCGATACCGCCGACGCTCGGCCCGCCCGCCGAAACTGTCCCGCTTCGCGAATTCACCTCGGGCCTCACCACCTCGATCAATCCGGGATTGGTGGCACCCCCGGTACCGGTGTCCACCGGACAGGGTGGCCAGCTTGCGGTGCTGAGAATGATCAGCGAACCCATCCAAGACAACTCGCCGACCCGTCCCGTGCCGGCGTCTGCCCCGCAGTCACGGCGCTGGTCACCGAGATTCCCGATTCAACTCACGCCTGTCGAATCCGCACGCCCGCCCATCCGGCAGCTACCGGCATGGTCATCGCCGATCGACGAAATCGCCGAACAAGGCTCCGGCGCAGACGGTTTGACTCATCCTCTGATAGAGAGCACCGATCCACAAGAGCACCGGTCGGTTCCGGTGGCGACCTCGATACCTGAGGAGCCCGCCGTTGTCGCCAAATCCGGGGAACTCAACGCCGCTCCGGAGCCGACCGATGTCTCAAGTGACACCTCCTCCGCCACACCAGCTCCCGTGGTATCTGCGACGACGGCTACTTCACAATCGGCACCCGACGCTGTGCCCATGCCGACCGTTGCTCGATTTCCCGAGACGCACCACCACTCCGTCATCGAACAGCCGATGCCGCGTCCAACCATCGGTGACGTACAGCGTTCGACGCCACCTCGCCCACCGGTGAGCGTCCCGGTTCAACGCCTTGCCGACAGCGGCGAAGCAGCGCATCACCACGAGGTTGTTGTCGAGCAGAACACCACTCCCGCGATGCCCGAACCGGCCCCCGTCGCGCAAACCGCTCCCGATCGACCGGACACGACGCCCGAACCGACACCGTCCGCACCAACTATTTCGGCGGAGCCGACACACAGCGAATCCTTCGCCGTTGAGCACCCGCAGAACAGCCCACCGATGCCGATGCGCATCGTAACCCCGCTACCGCCACTGCAACGTGCCATCGATGCAGATCTTCCTTCGGTGCAGACTATCCGCCCCGCAGCATCGAATCCCGTTGCCCGGGCGTCGCTCCCCTCGGAGTCGACGCAGTCGGACATGGCATCGCCGACTCCGCCGTCACCTAGCCCGGTGGGTGCGGACGTCATCGAGGCCGGCGAGACCTTGGACGGGCCTATACCGATCGCGGCACAGTCGCCCGTACCCGACGACGATCTCCGCGCCGCCGAGATCGTCGAACCGCCAATGCACATCCACAACCCCGACCCGGTCGTGCAGCGTCACATCGACACCACTCCGGAGGCATCAGCGTCCGGCGCGAATTCCGACCTGCCTGTCGTCGCGCATGCAGACCTGCCCGCGGTCGTGACTGCTGACCTTTCCGCGGTCGCGACTGCGACGGCGTCCGTCCCCGAATCGATGGTCCCCCTCGCGGTCTCAGCACCGCAGCCGAAATCCTCCGGGCCGCTGCAACGGGTCACCGCAGGGCAAGAACCGCCGCAGGAGATGCCGACGATTCCCGCCCCTTCGTCACCGGCGTTCGTCGGTGGCGTCGGTGGCGACATCGCCGCGCCGAACCCGGCCGTCCAGCGATCGATACAACGATCCGTCCAGCGAGCACCGGTCGACAACGCGCCCGCCGAATGGTCAGGCGCTGGATCAACGCCACCGGTGGGACCTGGATCGGCGCCGGTCATCAAGTCAGCACCGCCGCCACCCACCTCGTTGCCCGTCGTTCAGCCCATCAGGGCCGACGTTCACTCCGAATCGCCCTCGGTCACAACCCCGTCGATCGCAACGCAGTCCTCGGCCGACGTCGTACCACCGAGCGGGCGGTTGGTGCTGCTGCCGCCCATGCGCCGCAGCACCGACGACCCCGAACCCGGCCGGCCGCACCTTTCGCCGGAGTCGATGATCGCCGACAGCGCACGCCCCATGTCGCTGCAGCGCATGTTCGAACACACCGCGCGAACGGCTGAGCCGAGCCCCGAACCCCCGCCCGCGGATGCGTCGGACCACCACCAACAGACACCGCGGACCATCACATTCGATTCACCGGTCCTGCAACGCGAAGCCGAACCGGCGGCCCCAGCTGTCGAGGACGCCGGTGCGACCACGGCCCCCAGCGCCCCGTCGGCGCAGGGCGCGGGCGCCCAAACCGTAGGCGGGGCAGCGTTACCGACCAATGTGGAGGAACTGGTCAACCGCATCTACGACCCGCTCGCGGCGCGGTTGCGGGCCGAGCTCTGGATGGACCGCGAGCGTGCGGGCGTGCTGATGAATCTGCACCGATGAGAAGGAGGACGTATGGCTGACGACGACGCACCAGTCGGCGTGTGCTTCGCAGTCGAGCTCGACAAGAGC
>JBKOYU010000051.1:0-2861 GCA_046725575.1 Actinomycetota bacterium
ATCGGCGCCAGACTTCTGGATCATACTGCGATGCACCGATATCGACTTCGGCGTGAAGACGGGTAACGGCGGCCGGCTTACCTCGTTACCGCCATCACAACCTGACACACGTTGGACAACCGACCATCGCCACGCGTCACCGTCACGTGGCAGAACATAATCGCCCTTCCCTGTCTGATGACCTCGGTGTCGAAAGTCAGTGGGAGGATGGCCGGAAGGTGATATTGCACGGCCAGGTTTGCGGTAGCCGGCAGCCACCCCGGTTTGACGCTGCGCATAAACACTGTGCCGGCGGCAGCATCGCTGATGGCGGCGATGATTCCGCCGTGCACTGCCCCGTTGGGGTTCAGCGCAATTGGCGAACTAGCCAAGCTGAAGCTGCCGTACCCGTCGTCGAGTTGCCGACAGTGCACGCCAAATGCGGCCAGCAGGGGTAGGCGGTCCGCCCAGCTCTGCCAACTCGCGGCGTCGCTGCCGTAGGGCGCGGCAAGGTCCTGACGCCATGGTTGGGATACACCATCGACGTCGATGCCTTGACCGGTCACGAGCGCCGGGTCCTGCGTGGCAGATTCGCCGATGGTGCCCTCATTCATCGGACCCTCCGAACAGGCGTGATCTCACACCACGTTGAATGGGGCGGCCTTGTAGCGAACGTGGTTACCCAGGCAGGTCTCCACCACGCCGAGTCCTTCCTCGCCGTTGCACGTGAAATGCGAGATGTTGTCATTCAGACCGTCGACCGCCGCGACGACGGTGGGATCGTTGAGATCCCATGTCTCATGCCAGAACGAGTTGTCTTGGCGGCCCCGCCGTCGGCCGAACTCGGTGACGTAGCCTGCGCCGATGAGGTAGATCCGGAATGCGGTGCGCGATTCCAGGTCGTACTTCTTGCCTTCGGCATCAACAAGTTTGAAACGTGCACGCTCCATTTGGCGAGTGTCGAAGTCAAACTCCATGTCATGCTCGAAGTCGACTATTGGCACGACTCTGCCGGTGTCATGGTGACTGATGGCGCCGTCACGAAACTGCGGGGTATCGTCGCCGCGATCGCGGATCTGGGCCACGATGGTGTAGCCGGGCATGTCGGCCGAAATCCAGGCGAGCACACCGTGGGGAAGAATGCCCTCTCCTGCTGCGCGCAGGCCCCAGGTGCGGTCTCGATGTGCGTCGACATTGTCTAGTTCGAATGTCTCGTCGCCCAGCGTCAAGGTACCGTCGACCCGGCCGGGTTGGAAGACATAGATATCGGTATGGACTACCCGGCCAGCCTTGCGGATTTCGGGCGCCTGCATCTCGTAGGGCAATGCGCGGGCACGGAATTCGAGGTCGTAGGAGATCCCGCTATCGTTGGGCTCACACGTCATCTTCCAGTGCTTGAGGGGCTCGATGATGTCGAACCGTGACGGTCCGGCCCATAGCGGAAACCGCCCTTCGGACAGGTCTCTTGACGCCCGCAGCGATCGTTGAATGCCCTTGGGTGTCGAGGCGATCGCATAAGTCTCGATAGCGTTGTTGTTGGGATACATCGAAACGCCAATGTCGATCCCGAAGCGGCTGGCGTCCGAGATGGTCATGTACGCGCGGTCGGCCCAGCTGGTGTCGTTGGACAACACGTGGGCATGTGGCTCGACTATCTGGTGGCAGAAATAGTCGTCTGTTTCCACGATCATATGAACTCCTTTTTGCGGTTGTATGTTCTGGTAACTAACGTTCACCGATGTAAAGGGGAGTCAGGCTATTCCATCTGGACTCCTTGATATTTCCAGGTTAGCATCACAGACCAATCCTGTAAACGCTCGTTTCCAAAATGTCCGCTCTCCTGTAGACACGGCGGAGGTTATTGCAGCGGGCCGAGGGAAGTGGACGCACACCGTGCTGGATCGTCGAATCCGGACATAGTGAGCACGCGCAGTGGGTGCCTTAACCTTAACGGGTGCTCAGTACGACTTGGGTAGACCTAGCGTGTGCTCGGCAATGAAGTTGAGCACCATCTCCTTGGACACAGGTCCGATCTTGAGCATGCGGACCAGGAACCAGTAGTTGGTCAGCTGGTATTCCTTGGCCACGCCGTTGCCGCCGTGAACCTGGATGGCGGCATCGAGTGCATGCAGACCTGCCTCGACCCCTGAAACTTTGGCGATGTTGCTGGTTTCGGCCGGTGACTCTCCGGCGTCATACAGTGCGCAGGCTTTTGCAGTCATCAGCCTGGCCAATTCCAGGTCGATATGGGCTTGCGCCAACGGATGTGCGACACCTTGATGTGCCCCAATAGGAACGCCCCAGACCGATCGCTCGCTGGCATAGCGCGCCGCCTTCTTCAGTGCGTAGCGGCCAACACCGGTGCAAATCGAAGACACCAGCAGTCTCTCAGCGTTGATTCCGGCGAACGCCGCACGCATGCCGCGATTCTCCTGGCCGATGATGCGGTCAGCGGGCACCCGGACGTTGTCAAAGTAGAGGGTGAACTGCTTCTCCGGTACTTCCAGAGCTGTCGGGATGTGTTGGGAGGTTAGGCCCGGCGTATCGCTGTCGAGCAGGAAAAGTGTGAGCCGACCGCGGCCGGTGGCCTCATCGGTGGCGGTACGGGCGACCACAAGCACGTACTCCGACTCGTTGAAACCGGACGTGTAGTACTTCATGCCGTTGATGATGAAATCGTCGCCGTCGCGCTTGGCCCAGGTGTTGATGTTGTATGAGTTGTGGCCGGCGTCGGGCTCGGTGATCGCGAACGATGTCAATATTGCCTTCTCACACAGCGGGCGCAGCCAGCGTTCCTTCTGCTCGGGCGTTGCGTGCTGGGCCAGGATCGTCCCGTTGACTCCGGCCGAAAAGACGGCACTGAGCGGCGGAACCCCTTCGGC
>JBKOYU010000599.1:0-2284 GCA_046725575.1 Actinomycetota bacterium
ATCTGCCAGCTCCAGCTCTACCGCTGGTCGAAACGGGGCATCCTGAAGCGGCCGTCATTCCGGATGTGGGGCACGCCGTACACCGGCTATCTCACCTTGGCGTTCCTGTTTGGCGTCGTCGTGCTGATGGCGCTCGACCCACCGGTCGGCACCTGGACCGTCGCCACCCTGGTGGTCATCATTCCGGCGCTCATCGTCGGTTGGTACACCGTCCGGGGGCGGGTGCTCGCCATTGCGCAGGAACGGGAGGGCTTCACCGGCCAGTTCCCGGTCGTCGGCAATCGCCCGCCGCCGCCCGATAAGGACAAGGACGGTTAGGCGCCGGGGTCGGCAAGACAGCCTTGGCTCGGGTGCTTGCCGGGAACCTTGAGTCGGACGGTCTGACCGCTCGGTTTGTGCTAGGCACACATCCCGGCGAGCTCGCCGTGTCGTCCCACCACCGGCCACGCGGTTGCCACCGCCCGGATTGTACTGGGGAACCCGCAGCTCAACGAGTATGCGGCCGTGTGGGTGGTGAATTGAGGTAGTCACCTACTCTAGGATTCTCGACTTCCGCGGCGGAGCCTGAGGCAAGCCCACAACAGGCACAGTTGGTTTGCTCACGCTGGAGGAACGCCATGGTCGTGACGGTCGAGAGAGTCGATTTGAGTGCGTTGCCGCTTGCCCCGAAGAATCCACTGCCGTATTGGCAGAAGATGCGGGCTGTCAGGTCGTTTCACACGGGGATGGATGAGCTGCGTGATGCGGGCGGGCCGGTAACAAGATTCAGTTTGGGCCCAAGGTGGCTCATGCCGCCGATGGTGCTGGCGGCCTCGCCGCAGGGCATCCGTGATGTTTTGGGCCGAAAGGACCAGTTCATCGAGAAGACCGTCGTCCATCATGAGATGCGCCGTCTGCTCGGTGGGAATCTGTTTGACCTTACCCATGATGAGTGGTTGCCCCGCCGGCGTGCGCTGCAGCCAGTCTTTACCAAACAGCATGTGCGCCAATTCGGCGGCCACATGTCCGAAGCCGCGGAGATGGTTACCGCCGGCTGGCTCGACGGAACCGAAGTAGACCTCGACGCGGAGTGCCGCAGACTTACCCTGCGCGCACTGGGTCGCTCAGTGCTCGGATTGGATCTCGATCAACGTGCCGATGCGCTGGCCGAGCCGCTTCAGGCCGCGTTGAAGTACATCGCCGACCGCGCATTGCGGCCCGTGCGCGCTCCGAGGTGGTTGCCGACGCCCGCGCGCCGTCGCGCCCGCGCAGCCACCCACACCGTGCGTCAGCTCGCGGCGGAGATTCTGCAGTCGTGCCGCGAGGATCCGACGCGGGATGCTCCACTGGTTAGGGCACTGATGACCGCCACCGATCCTGTGACGGGACAATCGCTGTCTGACAGCGACATTCGTGACGAATTGATTATCTTCATGATCGCCGGTCACGACACCACCGCCACCACGCTGGCTTATGCGTTGTGGGCCCTCGGCCGTCACCCACAGCTGCAGAACCGGGTGGTCGCTGAAGTCGCCGAACTGGGCGATCGCGAGCTCACGCCCGATGACATGCCACGCCTGAGCTACACCGTCCAGGTGCTGCATGAAGCACTGCGGCTGTGCCCACCCGGTGCCGCCGGGACACGGATGGCGATGCGGGATGTTGAGATCGATGGCTACCGGATCGAAGCCGGCACGGTGCTTGTGTTCGGAATCATGGCGGTACAGCGGGATCCCGCCTTGTGGGACAACCCGCTGACATTCGATCCCGACCGGTTCAGCCCCGAGAACTCCAAAGGCCGCGACCGCTGGCAATACCTGCCTTTCGGCGGCGGTCCGCGATCATGCATCGGCGATCACTTCGCCATGCTGGAAGCCACCCTGGCACTGGCCACGATCATTCGGAGGATCGAAGTTCTGTCCCTGGACGACGATTTCCCGCTCGCCGTGCCGTTCACCACGGTAGCCGCCGCGCCCATCCGCGCCCGAGTGAAAGCCCGCGCCCATGCTTAAAGTCGGTCTGGCCGAGCAGTCCGTTCATAGCCGCTAGGCGCCAACGGCGTTGGTGCAAGCCAGTTATCTCACCGTGGTCGCCACTCGGATGGATTCGTCCAGGGTGCCCGACCATCTCAACTCCCTGTTCCCCCGCTCGATCATGACGCCGAAATACGTGGGCACGGCACGGCTTGCCCCCAAGGTCGACGCGTGCCTGGAACCGTGGACGGTGCTCGGGCATCTGGCCGCCCGAAACCGGCTGAGCCGATTGATGAGTTGCTTGATCGCGCGGTCGCGGCCGTCAATCGAGG
>JBKOYU010000164.1:0-10780 GCA_046725575.1 Actinomycetota bacterium
GCGATATAGACCGTTGTCTCGTGGGCTCGGAGATGTGTATAAGAGACAGGATGATTTCCGATCCGCTGACGAAGCTGCAGTGCTCGCCGACGTCCGACGGGTCGGGCGCGGCGATCGTGGCCAGCGAGGCGTTCGTCGACAAGCACGGGCTGGCCGGCCAGGCCGTCGAGATCGTCGGGCAGGCGATGACCACCGACTTCGACAGCACCTTCGACGGCAGCGCCAAGAACCTGATCGGCTATGACATGAATGTCCAAGCCGCACAGAAGGTTTACGACCAGTCCGGGCTCGGCCCGGCCGATTTCCAGGTGATCGAGCTGCACGACTGCTTCTCCGCCAACGAGCTGCTGCTGTACGAGGCGCTGGGACTGTGCGGCGAGGGCGAGGCCCCCAAGCTGATCGACAACAACGACACCACGTACGGCGGCCGGTGGGTGGTCAACCCGTCCGGCGGGCTGATCTCCAAGGGCCATCCGCTCGGTGCGACGGGTCTGGCGCAGTGCGCCGAGCTGACGTGGCAGCTGCGCGGGACGGCCGGAAAGCGACAGGTCGATAACGTCAACGCCGCGCTGCAGCACAACATCGGGCTGGGCGGGGCGGCGGTTGTGACGGCGTACCAACGCGCCGAGCGCTAGTCACGGTCCTGCGCGAGCAGCATCCGGGAACGAATTTGCTCGCCATGGCGATGTGTGTGGAGGACTATTGACCTACACGAAGACGGGAGGTGCGGCCATGCGGACAATGTGGATGCTTGCCGCTGTGGCTGCGGGTGTGTGCGGAGCGATCGCCGTCCCTGCGGGCCTCGCGTCTGCCGAGGAATCGCCGCAGGAGGTGATCAGTCGGCTCCAGAGCGAGGGCTACACGGTCAACATCGACCGTGTCGGCACCGCGCCGCTGGACCAGTGCGTGGTGACCAGCGTCAGGAACCCTCAGCAGGTCACCCAGTGGGTGCCGTACACCGGCCCCGGTAAGAACGGCGATCGCGTGCTCGTCCAGGTCGTCACTAGCCAGTCGATTTCGGTGACGCTGGACTGCTCACGCTGAGCAGATCCGACAGCCCGATCCGCTGGTAGCACCGCGGGCGGCGCCTGCCGCCGAAGTTCGCGAGGCGATCCTCGAGGGCTGCGTTGCCGGATCGGCCGCCGCATGAGTTCGTTGACGCATTGGTGGACAACCTTTTTCGCGGTATCGCCGGACACGGAAAGGCCCGGCCGGATCGCTCCGGCCGGGCCGCGCGGGGTTAACGTGAGCAGTCCAGCGACACCGTGACCGTGCGGTCGACGATCACGGGGACGACGCCGCCGCGGTCGCGTCCGCCGAGCACTGGAACGAATTCCGTTCGCTCCCTTGGATTTCGCACGTTCGTGACCTCGCACTCGGACAGCGGCGCGGTCCCGATGCGGTCGATCTTCACGTCGAAGCCCTGGGCTTCCAGCTGACCGATGGTGACTATTGCGGATTCGGCCGAGGCCAGACCTGCAGGGGCAAGTATCAACCCGCAAGCCGCCGTGGCCAATCCGATCAGTGTGAGCAATATGGCACGCATTGCGGGCCTCCTTCTTCCGTTTGGTCGGTGTCAGCCGGTTCAACGGGCGAAGGTCGCGGGGGGTTCAAAGGAATTTCAAGAACTTTGAGAAGGCAGAGAAAGGCCCGGCCGGGGAGGGGTTCCTGGCCGGGCCTTTCCTTCGCGCGCCCTACGCCAACGCAGGGACTTTCTCCTGCGCCGGTTCTTCGGCGCGCGATGTGTGATCGTCGTCAACCATGGTGAGTTCGTCGAACGGGTCCTCTCCACCCAGAACGGCGTTCACCTTGTCGCGATCGATCGTCTTCGTCCACGCACCGACCAGCACCGTCGCGACCGCGTTACCGGAGAAGTTCGTCACCGCGCGGGCTTCGGACATGAACCGGTCGATACCGACGATGAGGCCGACACCATCGAGCAGGTCGGGGCGGTGGCTCTGCAGGCCGCCCGCCAGCGTGGCGAGCCCGGCGCCGGTCACACCGGCGGCACCCTTGGACGCGACGATCATGAACACCAGCAGACCGATCTGCTGTCCGACCGACATCGGGGCGCCCATCGCGTCGGCGATGAACAGCGACGCCATGGTCAGGTAGATCGCGGTGCCGTCCAGGTTGAACGAGTAGCCGGTCGGAACCACGACACCGACGGTGCTGCGGTCGACGCCCAGGTGCTCCATCTTGGCGATCAGGCGGGGCAGTGCCGACTCCGACGATGAGGTCGAGAAGATCAGCAGGTACTCGCGGGCCAGGTAGCGCACCAGCTTGAAGATCGAGATGCCCGACACCGCGCGCAGCAGAGATCCCAACACGCCGAACACGAACACGATGCAGGTGATGTAGAAGGCGAGCATCAGCGTCAGCAGCTGGGTGACCGCGGACCAGCCGGTCTGGCCGACGACGTTGGCGATCGCGCCGAACGCGCCGATCGGGGCCAGCCACAGGATCATGACGAGCACCTTGAACACCAGCTTCTGCAGATGCTCGATGCCACGCAGAATCGGCTCACCCGCGGTGCCCATTGCCTGCAGCGCGAACCCGACGAGCAGCGCGACGAATAGAGCCTGCAGCACGCTGCCCGCCGTCAGCGACGACAGCAAGGTGTCCGGAATGATGCCCTGGACGAAGTCCATCAAGCCACCGGACTCATGCGCCTTCTCAGCGAGTTCGGCCGCCTTGCTGGCCGTCTTCTCGGTGACATTCATGCCGCTGCCGGGGTGGATCAGGTTGCCGACGACCAGGCCGATCGCCAGGGCGAAGGTCGACATCACCAGGAAGTAGACGAACGCCAGGCCGCCGACCTTGCCAACGGTGGCGGCTTTGCGCACCGAGCCGATGCCCAGCACGATCGTGCAGAAGATGACCGGCGCGATCATCATCTTGATCAGGCTGACGAACATCGTGCCGAGCACGCCAATGCTCTTGCCGACCTCGGGGGCGACCAGGCGGACGGCGATGCCGGCCAGCACCGCGACGATGACGGCGATATAGAGCCAGTGGGTTCGGTCGCGGCGGCGCGGCGGCTCAGTTACCGGCGCCCTGTCCAGGTTGGTGGTCATGGCTGTTCCTCCAGATCGGGATCGAATGTGGTCTGCAAGGATGTTCGGCTAGGACGTGAGCCAGGTCACGTTTTAGTTCATTACGTTCAGGAGCGTGCGCTTGAACAAGTGGTGGCCCCGGTCGCTGGCCGGTCAAGCGATCGCCCTGCAGATTCTGGTGATCGCGGTGGTCGTGCTGGCCGGCAGCGCGCTGGCGTTGTTCGACGCCGCCCGCGACGGCGACGCCGCCGCGCGCCAGCAAGTGCTCGGCATCGCCACCGCGCTGGCCGATTCCCCGTCAACGGCGGCCGCGATCCAATCCGGAAGGGCGACAGAGACTTTGCAGCCGGTCACCGAAGCCGTCCGCAAGAACACCAACATCGCCTTCATCACGATCATGGCGCCCGACCGCACGCGCTTCACCCACACCGACCCGAACCAGATCGGCGGGAAATACATCGGCACGATCGAGCCGGCGCTCCGCGGTGAGACGTTCACCGAGGTCTACACAGGAACGCTGGGCCCGTCGATCCGCGTGGTCGCGCCCGTGCGCGATAGCACCGGCCGCATCGTCGGGTTGGTGTCGGCGGGCATCCTGCAGAAGAGCCTCGCCGACCGCTGGCGCTCGCAGGTGCCGACGATCGCCGCGGTCAGCGTCGCCGCGCTGGCCATCGCATTGGTCGGGGTGTGGGCGATCCGGCGCCGGCTGTTGCGGCAGACGCACGGACTGCGGCCCGACGAGCTGCGGGTGATGTACGAACACCACGACGCGATCCTGCATTCGGTGTCCGAAGGGCTGATTGTGATCGACCGCAACGGTGTGGCGTTGGCCAACGACGAGGCCCGTAGGCTGCTCGCGCTGCCACCCGGCCCGGTGGACCGGTCGGATCTGCCGGAGTTCCTGCGCACGTACAACCCCGGAGCGCGCGACGAGGTGCACGTCACCACAGACCGAGTGCTGGTGGTCAACCGCTCCCCCGTCGAGGATGCGCCGCGCGACTCCGAAGTTGTGACCATCCGCGACCGCACCGAATTGCAAGGCGCGCTGGGCGAACTCAGCTCGCTGAAGGTGCTCACCGACACGTTGCGGTCGCAGGCGCACGAGGCGGCCAACAAGCTTCACACCATCGTCACGATGGTCGAGATGGGCCGCGCCGACGAAGCGGTCAAGTTCGCGACCAACGAGCTCGAGCTGTCACAACAATTGGTCGACCGACTGTCCAGCGCCGTCGGCGAGCCCGCGCTCGTCGCGCTGCTGCTGGGCAAGACGGCCCAGGCCGACGAACGCGGCATCGAGCTGACCGTCACTGAGGAGACGCATCTGCCGTCGAACGCCGATGATCTCGCGCTGTCCGGCCAGGAGATGGTCACGGTGCTGGGCAACCTGATCGACAACGCGATGGACGCCTGCGACCGCGAAGACGCGTGGGTCGAGGTGACGGTCAGCCAGGACAACGGCACGCTGTTGATTCGGGTGGCAGACAGCGGGCCCGGCATGGACGCGGCCACGTTCGAAAAGGCCATGCAGCGCGGCTATTCGACGAAATCGGCCACCGACGCAGCACAGCATGGCCTGGGTTTGGCGCTCGTCGCCCAGGTCGTGATGCGACACAACGGCACGCTGACCGCGGACGTGACATACGGGTCGGTGGTGACAGTGACGGTGAAATCGTGATCAGCGTGCTGATCGTCGAGGACGAGCCGCTGATCGCCGAGGCGCATCGGACGTATCTCGGTCGGCTGCAGGGGTTTTCGGTGGCAGCGGTTGCGCACACCGCCCGCGACGCGATGCGCGCGGCGTCCGAGGCGGTCGCGAGTGAGACGCCGATCGACTTGGTGCTGCTCGATATTGGGTTGCCCGATGCGAACGGGATCGCGCTGGCGTCGGGCCTGTCACGCCTGCGCCCTGCACCGGACATCATTGCGATCACGTCCGAGCGCGATCTGGAGATGGTGCGCGCGGCAGTGGGCCACGGCGCGCTGGCGTATCTGCTCAAGCCGTTCACCTTCGCGGCGTTCCGGGACCGGCTCGAGCGCTACAAGCGCTACCGGGAGGCGCTTCCGGCCGGTACCGACGCGGCCAGCCAGGCGGAGGTCGACCGCGCACTGGCCGAATTGCGGGTCAGCGCAGACAGATCCGCGGCGCCGAAGGGTGCCGCGCCGGGGACCAACGACGAGATCGCCCGTGCGGTGCGGGATTCCGCCGACGGCATCACCGCCGACGAGGTGGCTAAGCAGGTCGGCGTGTCACGGGTGACGGCCTGGCGCTACCTCGAGCGGCTCGCCGACGAGGGCACGCTCACGCGGCAGACCGACTATGGCAAGGCCGGCCGCCCGAAGACTCGCTACACCTGGCGTTAGTTCACCCCGCCGCGAGTGACCATGTCTGTACACCGACACGCCGCGGACGGACGTACAAATGCGGTCGCTCGCGGGTAGTCGTTGACCTACCGGTGCGCGCCCTTAGGCGGACGCCTCGAGCTCACGCGCCTCGGGCTGCGCGATCGGCTCGGTGGCCACGAGCTGCGAGTACAACAGCGGCAAGGTCGAGGCGACGGTGAACACACTGACGTCGCCGGCATAGTCGGCGACCAAGAGCCGGCCGCCGTCGGAATCCACTGTGACACAAGACGGCCGGGCGTCGACCGTGACGGTAGTGACAACCTCGTGGCTCAGCGTGCACAGCACCGCGACGTGGTCGTAGTCGACGATGTACGCACGGGTCTTGTCGGGGCTCAGCATCATCTGCGTGGGGGCGCCGATCCCGAGCTCGATGGTGTCGGTGATCCGGTTGGTCGACATGTCGATGACGCTGACCGCGCCCCCGCGGGCCCGATCCGAGGTGAGGACGTAGGCGGTGCCGTCGGCGAAGGCGAGGTCGCGGATCGGCGCGCCGACCCACACCTTGCGATCGACGCGAGCGGTCTCGGCGTCGACGACGACGAGCTGACTGCCGCGGGCATCGGTGGTGGCGACATAAACGCGCTTGCCGGTCGGGTCGACCGCAATGGCGTCGACGCCGATGCCGGCGCCGGTTGCGATGTCGATGGTGCCCACCCGCTCGGCGGTGGTGTCGATGACGGCGACGTCGACGTAGTCGTGGCCGGTCCGGCCTGCGTAGACGCGCTTGCCGTCCGGGCTGATGGCCAGGGCGGTGACGCCGAAGGCCAGCGGGTAGGTCGCGATGACAGTCCTGGTGTACGTGTCGATCACCGAGACCGCGTCATAGCTCGCGGACGAGCTGCTGACGTAGGCACGATCATCGGAGACAACGACCGCGAACGGCTCACCCGGGACCCCGATGGCGTCCTCGACCACGAGCGTGTCGGGGTTGAGGAACGAAATGCTGTCATCGCTGTAGTTCGTGACGACGACGGCCACGGAGCTTCCGGCGATATCGCCGATGGGGCCACGCCGGACCGCGACGGCGCCAACGTGGGCGATATCCGGATCCACGTGCGCCTCGTCATTCACATGAGAATCAGCAGTGCCCACAGGCATCAAAAAATTAGCCATCTTCATCGGTACCTCCGCCGGTATGGCGTGCACCGGCCCTAGATTCCAGGTCTATCTGCGCCTGTTCGGCGCGATCTCGGTCGAGTGTAGCGACGGAAATTCGTGGTACGAGCGCGTGACTTCGCATATCTGCGGAAATCCTGCCAAACCTCTCAGACAGCGCTTAGGAAACTCTTCGTTATGTAGCTGTTATATTGCTTTGGCAACCTGATTTATGTTGTCTACATGGACATTTGAGGACATGGCAACTAGTTCATGATCGGCCGCCACCTATTCCCAGATACCGGACTCTTAGGTTTCGCAGCGAAAGTGAGCGGTAGATCACACCCGCCACGCCAGCAAACTTCTCGACGCCCATCATCTAAGGCGCATGCGCGCCCGACACCCGATGTGGGCGGCTCCCCGGAAACAAACGGGGCTTGGCGAGGTGTTAGCTGGATCACAGACATTCATCCGCCGTTCAACCGACACAGCCGTTTCAGCGCGATCAGCCCTTCTGGTGTACCCGGCCAGTGTTTGGCCAAGGCGTCGGGCCCGGCACTTCGCGTCGCCGACCGCAAGACGATCGCGACGATGATCGCGTCGTCGGCGTATCCGAGCACTGGGACGAAGTCCGGAATCAGGTCGAACGGCAGGGCGAGATACCCGAGCAGCAGCGCAAGCAGAATCCGCACGCCACGAGGTGTGTCGGGATCGGCGGCCAGGCGTTTGATGAGGCGTATCAGATCGGGCAGCAGCCGCAGGGCCTCCTTCACGTCGTAGTCGCCCGGTTTGGTCAGCCATAGCGCGGCCACGAGAACGGCCCAGATCAGAACGAGCCCGGCGACGATGCCGAGCGGAATCGTCCACCAGTCGTCCCACACGACTCAATGATCGGGGTTACGGACCGCCCGTCGAGCCCGTCGCGACGATCTGCACCGCGCGGTCGACGCCGGTGACCCCGTTGAAGGCCGGCCAGGCGTGATAGTGGATGTGCGGGTTGCGGATCAGGAAGTCGCCGACGACGATCGCCGTCCTGACCACCTTCGCGAAGTTCTCTGGGGTGTTGGCGAGGTTGAGCAGGGCGAGAAACTCATTGCTCTGGATCAAGGTGAAGATCTTCAGCGCGAACGGCAGATCGAGCTCGAGCGGGGTGAGTGCCTCGTAGCCGAGATGCAGCAGAGTATCGTCGGTCGCCGTCGGTACATCTCGCCGTCCAGAACGAAATCGTATGTGCGCGAACGGAATTGCTCTGGCGTGTAGATGCGCGAGATGCCGGATCCGGGCGGGTTGTTGCCGAGCAGGGTCGGTCCGGGCGGGCGGCATGGGCTGCCGAACGTGATCACCTTGAGCAGGTCGCCGACGCGGTGCGCCAACGGCTGGCCGGGCAACATCAGCCGCAGCGTGCGCACGACGACCTTGGCGCCCTGGCTGTACCCGCAGAGGTAGAACTGCTGCGGTGGTGCGCGGCCCATAGATGCCGTCGACGACCAGGTGGGAGTACAGCGGATAGTCGCGGTTCAGCCGGGCCTGCAGGAGCCGAACAAGATCGTTGCTGTCGCCGGGTCGCAAGACAACTGCCATTACATCGCCGCTACGCCGAATTACGTTGAAAACTAAAAGGATTCGAAGAACACGCGATCACGCAACGCGACGGGGTTCGCTGAATCGGATACCGCACCACACTAGCGCGGCGCGAGTCCGGTACTACGGTTTGCGGCCGCGGAAGCCGGCGAACGCGAGGGCAATACCGATCAACGCAACGATCGAACCGATGATGGACCAGGTGGTGGTGTTGCTCATCGGGCTACCGCCGACGACGCCGAAGCCCTGCAGAGCCCATAGTAGACCGAACAACGCGACGATCACGCCGAGAACGCCGATGGCTATGCGCATGCATTCACTGTAGGCCGCGAAGGCCTCGTCACTGCGCTCTGCGGTTCGCCATGATGGAGGGGTGAGCACCACATCGCAGCGGCCGGCGCCCGACTATCCCCAGATGGCCGCGGTTCGCGGACGTGTCGAACCGGCGCCGAGGCGGGTCCGCGGCTTCCTCGGACACCGGTTGGTCTTCGATACGACGGCGGCTCGGTACGTGTGGGAGGTGCCGTACTACCCGCAGTACTACATCCCCCGTTCGGATGTCCGAGGTGAGCTCCTGCGGGACGAGAACCACGCACAGAAGGTTCAGTTCGGGCCGTCGCGGACGTTTTCGTTGGTGGGCGACGGGCAGACGTACGAATCGGCCGCGCGGGTGTTCGACGACGGTGACGGGCCCGTCGCAGGGTTGGTCCGTTTCGACTGGGATCCGCTGACCTGGTTTGAGGAGGACGAGCCGATCTACGGTCATCCGCGCAACCCGTACGTTCGGGTGGATGCGCTGCGTTCACACCGCCATGTAGCCGTCGAGCTGGACGGCGTGGTGCTTGCCGACACTCACAGTCCCGTACTGCTGTTCGAAACCGGTTTGCCGACACGGTATTACATCGACAGAACCGATGTTGCCTTCGAGCATCTGGAGCCGTCCGATACGCAGACGCTGTGTCCGTACAAGGGCGTGACGTCGGGTTACTGGTCGGTGCGCGTGGGCGACGCCGTCCATCCCGACCTCGCGTGGACGTATCACTACCCGCTGCCGGCAGTCGCGCCAATCACGAACATGGTTGCCTTCTACAACGAGAAGCTCGACATCACCGTCGACGGCGCGAGGCTTGCGCGGCCGCAGTCGCACTTCAGCTAGTCAGGGCTGCTGCGCGCCGACGATCCGCACCAGGTCAGGCTTCATCGCCTGCAGCTGCGAGCCCCAGTAGCCCCAACTGTGGGTGCCGTCGGTGGGAAAGTTGAACACCGCGTTGCGACCTCCCGCCGCAATGTACTTCTGTTGAAACTCCTTGTTGGTTGACAGCGTGATGTTCTCCAGGACCTGGGCGCTGTACTGGTTGCCGAAATTCGAGCCGTCGTCGAGCTCTGACGTCACCCCATTGCCGCAGTAGATCCACAGCGCCGTGTTGTTGGCCACCAGCGTGCTGATGTTGACCATCGGATCATTGCGACGCCACGCGGGATCGGAGGTCGGCCCCCACATGTTCGCCGCGTTGTAGCCGCCGGCGTCCTTCATCGAAACGCCGATCAGCGTGGGCCACAAGCCCATTGAGGGATTGAGATATCCCGACAGTGAACTGGCGAAGATGAACTGCATCGGATGCCAGATGGCCAAAGTCAACGCCGCACTGCCCGACATGGACAGTCCGACAACGGCATTACCAGCCGGCGCCTGTCCCCTGTTGGCCGCCAGCCATGCGGGCAGCTCCTGGGTCAGGAAGGTCTCCCATTTATAGGTGACTGTTCCTCCGCTACCAGTCGCCGGCTGGTACCAGTCGGAATAAAAGCTGGATTGCCCGCCGACGGGCATGACGACCGAGAGCCCGGACTGGTAGAACCACTCGAACGCCGCGGTGTTGATGTCCCAGCCGTTGGCGTCGTCCTGGGCCCGAAGCCCGTCGAGCAGATAGACGGAATGCGAGCCGCCGCCCTGGAATTCGACGCGGATGTTGCGTCCCATCGACGGCGATGGCACGTCGAGGAACTCAACCGGCAGCCCTTCGCGTGAATACGCTGCGGCGGTCGGTGTCTCAATCGCGATCGTGGCGAGGACCGGCAGCAGTGCCCCGAGGAGCACCGCGCAGATCCGGCCAAACCAGAGCTTCACGATCGGCAAGCTAGCAGCGGGACCGGGCGATTTCGGTATGGCGCGCGCCGCTTGACCAGCTTGTTATCAAAGCCGGTCGTTCGATGTGGAGGCGGCAACTCGAGCGGGATACTGATGACGTGCAGGGCTGGACCGCGAAGATCACCGCAGCGTTCCACTTATTCGAGGCTGTTGCACTTCATCAAACTCCATGCCTTCCGCCACGTGAACCGGGTCCCGCCGGTCCATTCGAAGTTGCAGATGCCGCCCTTCGGCTGTTCGGTTCGCACCGCATCCCAATCACCTTGCGGCATCGTGATCTTGATCGTCAGCACATTGTCAATCGCGTATAGCGAATCAAGTGCTTGTTGCTGCTGGGCGCTCATCGTCGTTTCTCCGTCCCCCCTGTAAAACCCCGTTCGACGGTGAACATCAGGCCGCGTTCACGCCGTCAGTGTCCACCATGGGATTCGATAGTTTCGGCGATTTCACCCTCGAGTTTCACCGTCCTCCCAGCCGGACCCGAGCGTATCAGTACCGG
>JBKOYU010000330.1:0-2128 GCA_046725575.1 Actinomycetota bacterium
GGATTAGACGCGGGCGAGTTCGCCGCCTTCCACCCTGCTCAGCCGCCACTCACCGTCGCCGAGCAGTTCCAAATGCTCCTCGTGATGCTGGCCGACAGTGCTGCGGTGGGTGACACTGACCAGGACGGTGTCCGGGAGCTCGGTGCGCACCATGTCGTACAGCATGAACTCCAAGCCCTCGTCGAGCGCGGATGTCGCCTCGTCGAGGAATGCCACCTTGGGTTTGGTCAACAGGATGCGCGCGAACGCGATGCGCTGCTGCTCGCCGGGCGAGAGCACCTTGGCCCAGTCGGCCACTTCGGAGAGACGCTTTGAGCACTGCGGCAGCGCCACCTTGGTCAGCACACGGTGCAGTTCCTCGTCGGGAATCTCGCCGGGTTCCTTGGGGTAGGACACCACCGCGCGCAGGTCACCGAGCGGTACATACGGCATCTGCGACAGGAACACCGTCTCGTTGGCGCCGCCGGGGCAGCGCAAGGTGCCTGTGGTGTACGGCCACAGCTGGGCCAGGCTGCGCAGCAGCGTGGTCTTACCGGCGCCCGACTTGCCGGTGATGATCAACGTGTCGCCAAGGTTCAGGCGCAGATCCAGCGGCCGGATCAACTGCTCGCCGGCCGGCGTACGCACCTCGACGTCGTCGAGTTCGACCAGGCAGTCCCTGCTGGGCGTGACGGTCAGCGACGGCAGCGCGCGACCCTCCTCGTTGGCCGTCACCAGCCCGTGCAAGCGGATGATCGACGCGCGCCAGCCGGCGAAGCTGTCATAGGCGTTACGGAAGAACGACAGTCCGTTCTGGATGTTGCTGAACGCCGTCGCGGTCTGCGTGACGTCGCCGAACTTGATCTGCCCGGCGAACAGCCGGGGCGCCTGGATCAGCCACGGCGGCAGGACGATGATCTGGCTGATTGAAAAGTTCCAGCCGAAGAAGCGGATCATGCGGTTGATGTAGCGCTTGTAGTTCGACACCACCGGTTGGAATCGCCGATGCAGCTGCAACCGCTCCGCGGCTTCGCCGCGGTAGAAGGCCACCGATTCCGCGGCATCCCGCAACCGCACCAGGGCGTAACGGAACGCGGCGTTGTACTTCTCGTTGTTGAAGCTCAGCCAGATGATCGGGCGGCCGATCCGGAATGCGACGATGGACGCGAGGAGGACGTACGCGAAACCGATCCAGAACATCGCCCTGGGCATGGTGACGCCGAACAGCGTCACGTTCCCGGACAGGTGCCACAGGATCGCGGTGAACGAGATCACCGAGACGACGGCGTCGATCGCGCCGAACAGCAGCGTGTTTCCGGTGGTGTTGTTCGGGGTGTTGGGCAGCGGCCCGACTCCGGCGGTGAAGATGTCGATATCGGACTGGATGCGCTGGTCAGGGTTGTCGATCCGCTCGTCGATGAAGCGCCCGCGGTAATACGCCTGGCCGGTCAACCAGTCACCGGTCAGCCGGTCGGTGAGCCAGACCCGCCAGGCCAGCATGAACCGCTGCATCATGAACAGGTCGAGCATGACGCGGGCGATGTGCACGGTGGCCAGGATCGAGAAGATGCCCAGCGAGGTATAAAAGCCGTGCTTGCCAGACTCTTTGACCGCTTCGTCGCCTGCGCCGATGCCGGTGAACGCGGCCTGCGCCGCCGACATCATGTCGTTGCCCTGATAGCTGAACAACACGTTGAGGCGCACCCCGACGATCACCGACAGCAGCAGTGCCGCCAGCCACAGCCACACCTTCACGCTGTGTGGGCCGGTGAAGTAGGCGCCGGTGATGCGCCAGAACTGCCGGCCCCACGTCGTATAGCGCGCAATCGGCACCAGCACCACCAGGGTGCACACCGCGGCGATCGCCCACGCCCTGGCGATCCAGATCGCCGAATCGAATAGCGCGCGCCCCCAGTCGATCGAGAACGTAAACAGATCGTTCACCTGTGACTTCTCCTACCCCGGGGCTCTCCCGTATTGCGCAACTCTGCGGCGAAGCTACCGCAGCGACCCGCGACGACGCCGCGCAGCTTTCAGCGGAACGTCGCCTTCAGGTGGCGCACCAGCTCGTCGGTGTCGACGACGCCGCGCGCGGCGATACCGAGGTAGCCGTCGGGACGGATGACGAACACGGACGTGTCAGAGACAT
>JBKOYU010000361.1:0-6601 GCA_046725575.1 Actinomycetota bacterium
GTTCGAGACATGCGCACGACTGGTCGACACCGTCAAGGCCCGGCTACCGGTGTGGAAGCACCAGTTCTTCGCCGACGGCTCCGACGAGTGGGTGGGATCCGCCTGACCGGTTAGGCGGGCGGCAGGATCGGCGGTGCGTCGGGTGCCGGTGGCGGCGGCGCGGCCGGATCGGCCGGAGGCGGCGGGGTGACCGGCACGTTCGGGCCAGGTGCCTGCTCCGGGTACGGCGTGTTCATCCCGCGTTGGGAGAGCCCCATGATCAACGCTTCCTTACCGCTGATGTCATGGTTCTGGACCGCTTGCCACAAGTCCTTGAGGTAGCTGACGTTGGGGCTGTCGCCGGCCGTCGCCGCCGGATCCATGGTGGAGCCCGGCGGCAGGCTGTCCGGGCTCGCCAGGTGCGGAACGCCGTCCGGCAGCGTCGGCAGCGCGGCGGCGGGGTCGGTCATCGCCTGGTTGGCGGTGTCATACGCCGGGCCGGGGATGTTGACCGCGTTGAGCGGGGCCAGTGGGTCCGGCGCGGGTGCCGCAACGGCCCCCGGCGCGGGCGGCGCCGGTGGGGCGGGCGGGAACGGCGGCAGTACGGGGTCGAGCGGAGCTGGCGCGCGGAGGGCCCACACATCCGGCTGATCGGCCGGAGGCGGTGCGATGTCCCAGTTGTCAGCGAGCGCGACGATCGTGTCGTCGACGGGCGGCGCGTCAACGGGCGGCGGTGGCGGCAGCGGCGCGTCGAGTGCGGCGTCGACGATGGGTGCCTGCTCCGGTGTGGGCAGCGGTGCGTCCAGCGGAGCTGCGGGCGGCGGCGCATCGGGCGCCGGGGCCGACATCGGGTCGAACGGAGCCGGCGGTGGCGGGGGAGCGAACGGATCGATCGGCGGCGGGGGCGGCAGCTCGCCGTTGACGGCGGGGGCGTCGAGGGCCTGCGGCTCTTCGACGACGTTGCGCGGGGTCGAGTGCGAGAGCGGCCCGCCGCAGACCGGCCAAGCGCCCTTACCCTGACTGGCCAGCACGCGCTCGGCGACCGCGATCTGCTCTTCCTTAGTGGCCATGTTGGCGGCCGGTGCGTACTGGCCGCCGCCATGCGATGCCCAGGTGCTCGGCGTGAACTGCAGTCCACCCTGGTAGCCGTTGCCGGTGTTGATGGCCCAGTTATTGCCTGATTCGCATTTCGCGACCTGGTCCCATTCGCCGTCGGTGGCGGCGCCAGCATGCCCGGCGAGGGCGAGGCTTCCGCTTCCGAGAACTGCGCCCGTGAAGGCGAGCTTTGCGACGTTTACTGCCGATGTCGTGGGCTTGCGATGCCGTCCACTCATGGGTGCGTTAGGTCCTCTCTTAAGCGCCCGCGAGGTCAGCTGTCGGGTTCGGGCTGGAGAGGTCGCCCGGCCGGCGTCATCGAGACGACGACGGCTTCACCCCAAGGGGCCGCTAAGCGGCTCCTGGTCCTATTTATTCGGTGGACCGGTGGGTCCCCCGCCTCCATCCAAGTTGTTTGTCGTTGTCCCGTGCACCAACGGATGGAGCTCGGCGCGGTTGGTCACGGCGGGCCAATCGATTAAGGGTCGATGGCTTGGGCTGAACCGTAACGGGTCTGGCTGGTCGCGTCATCTTTTGACGCGTGCGGCGTTTTCGCGGGCAGCAAATCTTAAAAAGCCTCTAAAAGGCCAGGCGGCCAAGGCGTTTCCCCAGGTGCGATTTGCAATGTAACGACCTGTGGCCAGCTCGTGACCGTTTCGTTATGTGACGCAAATCACGGTTATCCGCCGGCGAAGGGGGGAAGAACATCGACGGTTTGAGCGTCGCTCAACGTCATCCCCAAGTCCCGCACCGCAATTCCGTCGCAGAGGTATGAGCATCGGCTTAGGACTTTCGCCAGTTCGGGGTGTCGTTCACCCAGGCCTTGCACCAGCGCGCCGACGGTGGTGCCGGGCGCGACGCCGATGATCTCGTCGTCGAAGCCCGCCGCCGCACGAGCTGCCGCGAAGTAGCGGACGGTCACCTTCACGGCCATCTCAGCCGCCGATCGCACTCATCGGGCGGTCGGGCTGCACGAAGTCCGGGTCGTTGATGCCGTGGCCGGCGGCCTTCACCCACATGGCGGCGCGCCAGGCGGCTGCCAGTGCGTCGTCATCGGCGTCCGCCCGCATAAGCCGCCGCAGGTCGGTCTCGTGCCGGGCGAACAGGCAGTTGCGGACCTGGCCGTCGGCCGTGAGCCGGGTGCGGTCACATGCCGCGCAGAACGCGTGCGACACCGAGGCGATGATGCCGACCTTGCCGCGACCGCCGTCGACCTCCCACAGCTCCGCCGGAGCCGAACCGCGGGGCGCGGGGTCCGGTCGCAGATCGAAATGCCTCTGCAAGGCGTCCAAGACGTCGTCGGCGGCGATGGCCTGGCCGCGCTTCCACTCGTGGCCGGCGTCCAGCGGCATCTGTTCGATGATGCGCAGCTGGTATCCGTGGTCGAGGCAGAACCGCAGCAGCGCGACGGCGTCGTCCAGCCCGGTGACCGGATCCAGCACGGCGTTGACCTTCACCGGGTTCAGCCCGGCCGCCTTCGCGGCCTCGAGTCCGTTCAATACGTCATGCAGTCGGTCGCGGCGGGTGATGTGCGCGAAACGCGCGGCGTCGACGGTGTCGAGTGAGACGTTGATGCGGTCAAGCCCGGCCTGCTTGAGTTTGGCGGCGCGCTTGTCGAGCCCAATCCCGTTGGTGGTCAACGTGATTTCGGGGCGCGGCCGTAGCGAGGCCGTTGCGGCAACGACATCCTCGAGGTGCTTGGCGACCAGAGGCTCGCCGCCCGTGAACCGGACGCTGGTGATGCCGAGCCTGGTGACCGCGATGCGCAGCAGGCGGATCAGCTCGTCGGTGCGCAGCAGCTGCTCGCGGGGCAACCAGTCCAGCCCTTCGGCGGGCATGCAGTACGTACAGCGCAGGTTGCAGCGATCGGTCAGCGACACCCGTAGATCGGTGGTGACGCGGCCGAAGGTGTCGACCATCGGGCCATCGGTGGGCATGCCCCTGACCGGGCGCTGCACAGACGGCACGCCGAGCTCGATGATCGTCATGCGGCGGCCCCAGATTGAAAGGAGAGCGCGCGCGCCTCATCAATGGGAACGATCTCCTTGCCGAGCGGCACCAGCGACACCGGGATCAGTTTGAGGTTGGCCAGCGCCAGCGGGATGCCGATGATCGTGATGGCCATCGCCACGGCGGTGATCACGTGGCCAATGGCCAGCCAGATGCCGAACAGGATGACCCAGATGATGTTGCCGATCAGCGCGCCGGGCCGTGGCCCGGGCTTTTCGACGATGGTGCGGCCGAATGGCCACAGCGCGTAGGACGCGATGCGCAGCGCGGCGAATCCGAACGGAATCGTGATGATGAGGATGAAGCAGATAAGCGCAGCCAGCAAGTAACCCAGCGCCAGCCAGAGGCCACCGAAGATCAACCAGATGATGTTCAGAATCAGGCGCATCTTCTCCTCCAGCGGTGGTTTCAGCCTACCGACTAAAGGGGGTGATGACCGGCGCGGCCTCCGAGTAGGATCACCTAAACGCGTCCCGGCGCAGGCGGGACGCTTTCCTTATGTGAAGTGTTCGAGAAGACAAGCGGGTGAGACCAGTGCCGACCGGCCGGGTTAAGTGGTACGACGCCGAGAAGGGGTTCGGCTTTCTGTCGCAGGAGGACGGCGAGGACGTCTACGTCCGGTCCTCGGCGCTGCCCGCTGGTGTCGAGGGCCTGAAGGCGGGACAGCGCGTCGAGTTCGGCGTGGCCGCAGGACGGCGTGGGCCACAGGCGTTGAGCCTGAAGCTCCTCGACCCGCCGCCGAGCCTGACGCGGACCCGTCGCGAAGCCGCGGCCGCCGAGCACAAGCACACACCCGACGAGCTGCACGGCATGGTCGAGGACATGATCACGCTGCTGGAGAGCGCTGTGCAGCCGGAGCTGCGCAAGGGTCGCTACCCGGACCGCAAGGTCGCCCGTCGGGTCTCCGAGGTGGTTCGTGCGGTCGCCCGCGAACTCGACGCCTAGCGCGCCGATGGCGGCCGCGAGTCCACGGGCATATTTCGATTTGCCCGCGTAGACAGCGACAATCCCCGCAGGGGTCGCGGCGCGACGCCCGTTGTCGCTCGGTACGCGGGCATTTTTGAATATGCCTTCCTCCTGCCCCCGGGGTTTCGTGGATGGGTTCAGCTTCGACGGGGCATCCTGAACGCATGAGCGACCGAAGACGACAACGAGTGAGGATCGCAGCGAGGCACGAGTGAGGATCGCAGCGAGGCACGAGCGAGGACCGGAGCGAGGAGGAGTCGAGGCGTGAGCTATGTCGCAAGCGGTGGCGAGTTCAACCGCGACACCAACTACATCACTACCCGCATCACGGCCGACGGGCGTGACGGCTATCCCGTCGAACCGGACCGCTACCGCCTGGTCGTCGCGCGGGCCTGCCCGTGGGCCAACCGCACGATCATCGTGCGACGCCTGCTCGGCCTGGAAGACGTGCTCTCCATTGGCTTTTGCGGCCCGACGCATGACGAAGACAGCTGGACGTTCGATCTCGACCCCGGCGGCATCGACCCGGTGCTGAAGATTCCCCGGCTCAAGGACGCCTACCTCAAACGCTTCCCCGACTACGAGAAGGGCATCACGGTGCCCGCGGTCGTCGACGTGCCGACGGGTGAGGTCGTCACCAACGACTTCGCGCAGATCACCCTGGACTTCTCCACCGAGTGGGCCAAGTTCCATCGCGAAGGCGCCCCGCAGTTGTACCCCGAGGTGCTGCGCGACGAGATCGACGAGGTCGCCCAGCGCATCTACACCGAGGTCAACAACGGCGTGTACCGCTGCGGGTTCGCGGGGTCGCAGGAGGCCTACGACAAAGCCTACGACCGGTTGTTCACCGCGCTCGACTGGCTTTCCGAACGCCTGGCGGACCAGCGCTATCTGGTCGGCGACACCATCACCGAGGCCGACGTCCGGCTGTTCACCACGCTGGCCCGCTTCGATCCCGTCTACCACGGGCACTTCAAATGCAATCGGCAGAAGCTCTCCGAGATGCCGGTGCTATGGGCGTATGCGCGCGACCTGTTCCAGACACCGGGCTTCGGCGACACCATCGATTTCGTGCAGATCAAGCAGCACTACTACATCGTCCACAAGGACATCAATCCGACGCAGATCGTGCCCAAGGGGCCCGACCTGTCCAACTGGCTGACGCCGCACAGCCGGGAAGCATTGGGCGGCAAACCCTTTGGGGACGGCGCGCCGCCGGGCTCGACGCCGGAGAGCGAACGGGTGCCTGTGGGGCACGGGGCAGGCTAGTCGCCGGGGCACTGCATGCTTCTCGAAAGCGTCAACAAATGACGACGCGCTGAGAAAGGCTGGTTCCGCTGGAAGCTCGACGGGCGCCTAGGGCCACACGGTGCGGACCGACCACTCGGCATGCGGCACCGGAAACTCGTTACCGGCCTCGTCGCGGACCAGGGTCGGCAGTTGCACCGCGAGGCCAAACAGCCTGCCCCGGTGCGGATCCACGGTAGGGACAGTGACCGCAAGCTTGGTGTCCGGCCGGAATTCGTCGACGACGTCGGCGCCCTCGTAGGACCGCACCAAGACCCACGGCGCCCGGGCGATCGCGGGGGGTACCGACAACTGCACGGGGTGACGCGGGTCGACGGTGAGTTCGCCGTCAGTGCGTGGGGTTTCACAGTCGGTCGGGTTGAGCACCTCGCAGTACCGGTACGGTCCCACCCGCACCAGCTGGCCATCCGAATAGGCGCTGATCTCAGGGTGTTTCGGTGGCGGGTCTTGAGCGAGGCGCCAGATGAGCACGCCGGTCAGCCCAGCCGCCACCACCACCACGACCGCCAGCGCGGCGAGGACGCGATTCACTCCGGCGCCACCGCCGCCCGATCCGGGCTGCCGCCCTCCTGCTCGGCGAGCACCGGACGGTTGCCGCCGAAGCCGGGTATCAGCGACTCGCCGAAGTAGCTCACCACCGTCTGCGCGAGCCCGACGATCAGCACCGCGCTGATCGCCGTGAAGCCCACCCACAGATCGGTGTACACCAGGACGCCCATGGCGCCGCCGGCCACCCAGGCCAACTGCAGCAACGACTCTGAGCGACCGAACGCCGACGCGCGCGACTTCTCCGGCAGGTCGTCCTGCAGCGACGCGTCCAGCGACGCCTTCGCGATCGCGGCCGCCGCGGAGGTCACCAGGGTGGCGATCGCGGCCACCATCAGCTTGCCGGTAAGTGCGGTAGCCAATGCGACGGTGGTGACCGCGATCGTGCAACGAACCACCAGCAGTGCCGGATGGCCGAGTTTCAGCCGCGCGCTGGTGAAGTTGCCCGCTAAGTTGCCGATCGCCGCCGCCGCGCCGATCACACCGAGGATGCGTAGCTGTTCCCAGCCGCTGGCGTCGTGCGACTTGGCCACGAACGCGGGGTACAGGAACAGGAAGCCGACCATCACCTTGACCGTGCAGTTGCCCCACAGTGCGGCAATGATGTTGCGGCCCAACGGCTGTCGTGCCGATGCGGGCGGCTTGTGGTGTTCGGGATGCCGGCGCAACTCCCCGCTGTGGCCGTGGTAGGACAGGG
>JBKOYU010000139.1:0-6184 GCA_046725575.1 Actinomycetota bacterium
TGGAGTTGTCGATTACTCCACGCATCGTGGCCCGATGGCGTGACAATGCGAGCATGACCGGGACCCGAATCGACGACCCGCCGGGCAACTAACGGGCAACAAAAAGGCCGCTATGAGCGTAGATCGAGCGCAGTCGGGTGCCGCTGAGGTCGACGCCGGTTCGGTTGTGGCGCTGTGGCGCTACCCGGTGAAATCGATGATGGGCGAAGAGCTCAATGCCTCCGAGGTCACGGTTCGCGGACTCCTCGGTGATCGACAGTTCGCCGTCGTAGACGCATCGACCGGGAAGGTGGCGGGCGCCAAGAACCCTCGCAAGTGGGGCAACTTCTTCGACTATCGGGCGATGCCGGGATCCTGCGCACCGCGGCGCAACACAACCAGGCGAACGTCGGCGTCTATGCCGAGGTGCTGGCGCCGGGCGTGATTCGGCGCGGCGCTCGCGTCACAGTTCTGTGAACGGTTGGCGACCATCGACCACAAGAGGGAGAGAAGGCAGGCATGAACGCACCGGCAGCCTCGCTTTATGAGCGGCTCGGCGGCATCTACAGCATCGCCACGGTCGTCGATGATGTCATCGACCGGGTCATGGTCGACGAGAGGTTGAACGCGAATCCGCGTGTCGACGAGGCGCACCACAAGGTGCTGCCCGCGGGGTTCAAGTACCTCGTGACGGAGATGCTTGCCGAAGCGGCTGGAGGTCCACAGCACTACACCGGTCGCGCCATGTTGGAGAGCCACCGGGAGCTACAGATAACGCCGGCGGAGTGGCGCGCCTTCATGGAAGATCTCGACCAAACGCTGGACAAGTTCAAGGTGCCCCAGCAGGAACGTTCCGAGGTAGTTGCCATCATCGAGAGCACCCGAGACGACATCGTCGTCGGAGAGGGCTCAGAGCCAGCCTCAGCTTGACGGGCTGCTCCGACTCGCCAGAGGAGCGGCAGCCGTCGATTCCGTGTTCCGACGCGTCAGGAACTCGGGTAAACGGTTCATACGATAGGTTCGCTGGTCTACCCTGCTGACCTGCGGAGACGCTGGACGCCTCGCGGCCGACAGATTATTCTTAGACAGGCGAATTAATTTCCCGAAAGGCGTGTTTTGGCTTGAAAGCGCTTCACGAAGGAGCACATGCTTTCGCAGCTCAGAACTGATATTTAGCCACACTAGCTAGAGCCCCAGTGGCCGCTCTCCGCGGCGAGCGGTCCTCGACGTCCACGTCTGACCGAGGGGCCAACGACCTTCTGATCTTGAAATTACTAGCCCAGCGCCGCGGGGTCTGCTCTGACATAGCACCGCCGGGTGCTGGTCATGATCAGCACTTCGGAGACGGCGGCCTGGTCGATGTCGGGGAACTCGAACAACCGCAATTCACCGGGGCCGAGCAGAGCTTGCTGCGCTTGATCGCTTCCGGCGCGTGTCCGCACCAGCACAGTGACGGACGCGGTGTCATCGCTCCAATGGGTGACCAGGATGCCGGCGCCGAACGGGTCCCTTCCCCACGCGTCGGTGACCGGACACGGCGGGTCGCCGTCGGCATTCGGCGGCAGGGCGACGGGCGAACCGATCGAGGCCGCCGGGGCGGGCGCAGGCTCAAATGTGTGCACGAGGTCGGTGGGCCCACTGGCGGACCGAGCACCGCAGGCGACCGTTGCTGCGGCCGCGGCACCGACCACGAACGCAGATATCCCGACGTGCACAAGGCCCCCCTCGCATCCGTCCGATACGTGTGAAATACCCTTTTGCGCGCGCGTCAATCCGCGTCGCGATACTTAATCGCCGCGCGTATCGATGACCCGTTGCGCGATGTCGACCAGCCGCGTGTTGCTGTCCTGGGACAGCCTGCGCAGCATCTCGAAGGCCCGCACATCGTCGACGCCGAAACGCTCCATGATGATGCCCTTGGCCTGGCCGATGCGGTCCCTCGTCGACAGCGCCGACTCAAGCTGCTCACCTTGACGGCTGGCCAGGATCGCCGCCGCCGCGTGCGCTGCGAGGACCACGCCAATGGTCTCGTCCTCCGCGCCAAATGCATTGGGCTTGAACCCGAACAGGTTCAACGCCCCGGCGGTCCGGTCACTCGTGTAGAGCTTGAACGACAACCCGCTCAATACGCCGGCCTCGGCCACCGCGGCCGAGTATTTAGGCCAGCGCTCCTCGGACCGAAAATCGTTGGTCCGCACGATCAGCTCATCGAGCGCCGCTTCCACGCACGGCCCCTCGCTGAACGTCATCTGCAGCTCGTCCAGTCGATGCGGCAGGTCAGAGGTGCCGGCGACAGAGTCGAACTTTCCGCCCTTGCCGATGAGCAGCACGCCAGCCGTGTCGGTTCCGGGTATCAGCTCCATCGCTGTGGTCGTCACATCCGAGAGCACGTCGTGGACGCTTCGCGGCGCGGCGGAAGCCCGCGCGAGCTCGGCCATTCGCTGAGCCAGGTCGTAGTTCCGCGGCGTCGTCATGCCCCAAAGGCTTCCCGCTGTCGCCCCGCGATATGCAGACGTTTGTCATTCGACACAGCGGGCAATGCCCCAGTACAGGCGCGCGCGGTGGTCGACTATCGCGCCCGCTGAGGTCTCGTCGGTTCAGACCTGGAGCCGGCGGGGCCGCCTCCCCCGTTGCCGAACGCGGCCGAGTAACTCTCTTAGTTGTAGTACCGTCCATTCATGGGCACTCCCAACGTCTGGATCCTTGGCGGCTACCAGAGCGATTTCGCGCGCAACTTCACCCGCGAAGGCCACGACTTCGCCGACCTGACCGCCGAAGTCGTGGACAACACGCTCACCGCAGCCAAGGTCGACGCCGGGGACATCGAAGTGGTGCACGTGGCGAACGCCTTCGGCGAAATGTTCGCCCGGCAGGCCCATCTCGGCGCGATGCCGGCCACTGTCAACGCCGGACTGTGGGACAAACCCGCATCTCGCCACGAAGCCGCCTGCGCATCCGGAAGCGTCGCGACCCTCGCGGCCCTATCCGATCTGCGCTCCGGCGCATACCGCACGGCCCTGGTCGTCGGCCTCGAACTCGAGAAGACGGTGCCCGGTGACACCGCCGCGCAGCACCTCGGCGCAGCGGCCTGGACTGACCACGAGGGTGCAACCGGCGTGCGCATGCTCGTCGACGCCGCCAAGCAGGTCAGCGGCACCGCCGGTGACTATCAGGTCGAGGGCGCAAAGACGTTCGGCACGCTCAACTTCGGCGGCAGCACGGCCACCACCGTCGGCTTCATCGTGAGCGGGGTCTGACATGGATGTCGAGATCGTTGGGAAGTTCCTGTCGACGCTGCCCGAGGACGACGATCACCCCTACCGGACCGGCCCGTGGCGTCCGCAGGCCACCGAGTGGGACGCCGACGACCTGACCGTCGTGGAAGGCGAGATCCCCCACAATCTCGATGGGGTGTATCTGCGCAACACCGAGAACCCTCTGCACCCCGCGTTGAAGGCGTATCACCCGTTCGACGGCGACGGCATGCTGCACGTCGTCGGGTTCCGCGACGGAAAGGCGTTCTACCGCAACAGGTTTGTCCGCACCGATGGATTTCTGGCTGAGAACGAGGCCGGTGGGCCGCTGTGGCCGGGCCTTGCCGAGCCGGTTGCGTTGGCCAAGCGCGACGACGGCTGGGGCGCGCGGGGTCTGATGAAGGACGCGTCGAGCACCGACGTGATCGTGCACCGTGGCACCGCGCTGACGAGTTTCTACCAGTGCGGGGACCTGTACCGCCTCGACCCGTACACCGGCGACACGCTGGGCAAGGAGTCGTGGAACGGCGCGTTCCCGTTCGACTGGGGCGTCTCGGCGCACCCCAAGGCCGACGAGCGGACCGGCGAACTGCTGTTCTTCAACTACAGCAAGCAGGCGCCGTACATGCACTACGGCGTCGTCGACGACAACAACGACCTCGTGCACTACGTTGACGTGCCGCTGCCCGGCCCGCGGCTGCCGCACGACATGGCGTTCACCGAGAACTACGTGATCCTCAATGACTTTCCGCTGTTCTGGGATCCCGAACTGCTCGAGCGCAACGCGCACGTGGCACGGTTCCATAGCGACATGCCGTCGCGGTTCGCGATCATCCCCCGCCGCGGCCAAAGCTCCGATATCCAATGGTTCGAGGCCGACCCGACGTTCGTGCTGCACTTCACCAACGCCTACGAGGACGGCGACGAGATTGTGCTCGACGGCTTCTTCCAGGGCGACCCGGAACCGGCCGACAACGGCATGGGCAATAAATGGCAGCGGGCGTTTCGCTTCCTCGCGCTGGACCGCATGCAGGCGCGGCTGCACCGCTGGCGCTTCAATCTCGTGACGGGTCACGTTGCGGAAGCACAACTCTCGGACAGCATCACCGAGTTCGGCATGATCAACGCCGGCTACGCCGGAGGGCCTTATCGGTACACGTATGCCGCGACCGGCAAGCCGTCCTGGTTCCTGTTCGACGGGCTGGTCAAACACGACCTACATACCGGCAGCGAGCAGCGGTTCGCGTTCGAGGACGGCGTGTACGGCAGCGAAACGGCGATGGCCCCGCGCGTGGGGAGCACGGGCGAGGACGACGGGTACTTGGTGACGCTGACCACCGACATGACCGCCGATGCCTCGTACTGCCTGGTCTTCGACGCCGCCAGGGTCGGCGACGGGCCGGTGTGCAAATTGGCTCTCCCGGAACGGATCTCGAGTGGAACGCATTCGACCTGGGCGGCCGGTTCACAGCTGCGGCGTTGGCGCGAGAGCGACTCCGCGGCGGCCGCGATCGGGTTGTAGTGGACCAGCCGGAACCCAACGCCGTCGCCCGCATGCTCGGGCTGCTCGGTGACGAGTGGACGCTGCTGGTCGTTCAGCAGGTCCTGCTGGGCGCGACGCGGTTCGCCGAATTCAAGGCGCGGCTGCCGATTTCGAATTCGGTGCTCACCCGCCGCCTGCAGTCGCTGACGCGAGACGGTTTGCTGGACCGCCGTGTCTATCAGACGAACCCGACCCGCTCCGAGTACGTGGTGACCCCGCGCAGCCGGTCGCTGTGGCCGGTGCTGCTGTCGATCTGGGAATGGGAGCGGCGCTGGGTGCCCGATCATGCCGAGAGGTTGCCTGGCATGCGGCACGAGGCCTGCGGCGCTGACTTCGCTCCGCTGCTGGTCTGCCGCTCGTGCCGTGAGGTCGCCAGCGACAAAGACGTTGTCGCGCAATGGGGCCCGAGCGGATCGTGGCCGCGGTCCATCCCAGTCACGTCGACACGGCGGCGATCCGAGGCCGATCAGCGCGACGCGGCGGCCGGCCTGTTCCCGCAGACGATGAGCGTGATGGGTAACCGCTGGGGCTTCGCACTGTTGGTCGCGGCATTCGTCGGCATGAGCCGGTTCACCGATTTTCAAAGCCAACTCGGCGCCCCGCCGGGTTCGATCGCCGATCGGCTGTCGATCTTCACCGCGAACGGCGTGCTCGTGTCAGCGGACAACCGATACCGGCTCACCGAGAAGGGCCGGGCGTTGTTCGTGGTGGTGGTGTCCGCACTGCAGTGGGCGCAGCGCTGGTTCCAGGCGCCCGAGGGGCCTGCGGTGATCCTGACGCACACGAGCTGCGGCAGGCGGTTCGGCGCGGTGCTGGTCTGCGATCAGTGCGCCGAGCCGCTCACCGGGGCACAGGTGTCCCCGGTCTAGTCCAGCCGAGCGACGAGGTACTTCGGAGCGACCTGACGATAGGCGTCGGTGAGGATTTCGCCGACCTCGTCCCAGTCCGGATCGTCCGCTTGGAGGTCGAGCCGCATGCCGACCCAGTCGTACCCGCCGAATCGTGGGACGAAGAAGCGCTGTGGGTCCTCCGCGACGAGCTCGTAGCGGGCACCCGGTGGCGCGGCGGCCCAGAACGCCACATGTCGCTCGTCGAGCCGATGCTTGTCGGGGTCGACGAACTTGGCGAACGACCGTCGACGCACGAACCAGGTCTCCCCTCCGTGGGTCAGACCTTCGGCCACCTCAGGCAGTGCCATGCACAGCCGTCGAACGCCGACGAGCAGGTCTTCTGTCGCGGGTGGCATAACGTCATCGTCCCATCACAGATCTAGCACTCTGAGGGTGAGAGTGCTAAAATAGCAGGTGCACAGTGATAAAGCTGCCCGCCAGGGTGGCGGGCTCTGAGGTGACGTAGGAGGTGGATTGCTGTGCTTCGTTTTGATCCTTTCAGTGACCTCGACGCGTGG
>JBKOYU010000170.1:0-10427 GCA_046725575.1 Actinomycetota bacterium
GAGGTGTCGTACGCGCGGAACTCCGTTAAGGCCACCGTGGACGCGTACGACGGCACCGTGACGCTGTATCAGGTCGATCGAGACGACCCCGTCCTGCAAGCGTGGATGCGCGCCTTCCCCGGCACAGTGAAACCCGAGGACGACGTCACCGACGAACTGCGCGCCCATTTCCGGTATCCGGAGGACCTGTTCAAGGTCCAGCGCGAACTGCTCGCGAAGTACCATGTCGACGAGCCACGCGAGTTCTTCACCACCAACGCCTTCTGGTCGGTGCCAAGCGACCCCACCAATGACGCCAACCCGAGTCAGCCGCCGTTCTACGTCCTCGTCGGTGACCAGCAGACCACAAGGCCGTCGTTCCGGTTGGCCACCGCAATGGTCGGCTACAACCGAGAATTCCTCTCCGCCTACATCTCGGCGCATTCGGATCCGGAGAACTACGGCAAGCTCACCGTGCTGGAACTGCCGACGGACACCCTGACCCAGGGCCCGCAACAAATCCAGAACTCGATGATCTCCGACACCCGGGTGGCGTCCGAGCGGACCCTGCTGGAGCGCTCCAACCGGATTCATTACGGCAACCTGCTGACGCTTCCGATCGCCGATGGCGGCGTGCTCTATGTGGAACCGCTCTACACCGAACGGATTTCGACGGCCCCGAATAGCTCGACATTCCCGCAACTTTCCCGGGTGCTGGTGAGCGTCCGAGAACCCCGTGCCGACGGCGGGGTCCGGGTCGGCTACGCCCCGACACTCGCCGAAGCCCTCGATCAAGTATTCGGCCCCGGCACCGGCCGCGCCGCCACCGCGCCCGGCGGTGATGCGGCCGCGGAACCCCCGCCGATAGCGGAAGCTGGACGACCCGCCCCGCCGCGGGCGGCGCCTCCCCCGCCGGCGGCCGGCGATTCTGCGGCTACCTTGGCCGAACTCAAGGCAGCTCTGGCGGAACTGCGCGCTGCGCTCGACCGTCTGCAGCAGGCGGTTGACGCATACGAAACTCCCGGTGGGTAGACACGCCAACTGTTCTGCGGCACGTACCGTGCGCGGCGCATATAATAGCACTGTGCAATATTTGCGATGGGCATTTGTCTCGTGGGAATCGAACTTGGTGGATGACAGGTTTGGACCATGACGAGTTCCCGAACGAGGGAGGTGACTGCCCGCAATATGACGAGCGTCGACGACTCGGTGGACGCGATCACCGACGCTTTGCTCACCGCGTCCCGACTGTTAGTGGCGATCTCAGCACGCTCAATCGCTGCTGTCGACGAATCGATCACTATCCCGCAGTTCCGCACCCTGGTTATCTTGTCCTCCCGCGGCTCGGTGAACTTGGCCGTGCTCGCCGGTCTGCTTGACGTGCAACCGTCGACAGCCGGCCGGATGGTTGACCGGCTCGTCACCCTAGGTTTGATCGACCGCCAACCGCACCCGAACTCCCGGCGTGAACTGGTGGTCAAGCTGACCCCGCGCGGGGATAAGTTGGTACGCGCAGTCACCGCGCGGCGCCGAAAGGAGATCGCCCGCGTGGTCCAAAACATGCCGACGCGCGAACGCCAAGGCCTTGTCCGCGCCCTCACCACCTTCACGACTTCCGGCGGCGAGCCCGCCGCGCACATCGAGATCGACGATCAGACGTATTGACGCGACACCCGTTGAGGGAGTTCGCCTTTGGTTTGCAAGCGATCCAGGTGCAGGAACCATCGCACCCCGACGCCGGTGAACGAGGTTGTGATCGCATGAAGGACTTTGGTTCTGGGCGGCGGACCGCGCTGGTGACCGGCGCGTCCTCGGGGCTCGGTCGCGCGACCGCTGCGATGTTGACGCAGAGGTTCCGGGCGGCGACCAACGCCCAACACCACATTGGCGACTACGACGGAGTGCGAGAAGGCGCCAGCCGCACTCTGCATGAAGGCCTGCACAGAGGCGACGATCGACGCAAGTGTGCCGAATTGGTGCTCGCGATCGCCGAGTCGGCCCGCCCTCGACGCCGCTACGGTGTTGGTCCTCAAGCTCGGTGGCTGCCACTTCTGACATCGCTTGTGCCCCAACGACTCTTCGGTCGCATACTGAGGCGCAGCTTCGGCCTTCCTAGGCGGCCCACTTGACCACTGCGTCGCGATGAATGGCCGCCGGCCCGCTCCGGGACTCAATCGCGAGCTACGCTAGCACTATGCAATAGTTGCATTGCGCGCTGATATGGGGGACTTAAACACAGCAAGGGTCAGCCGGAAGGGAGCGGGAATCGTGAAGATCGTCAAGAACGTGCGACCACCGACAGGGTTGAGCCGGCTGCTGTTCCGAGCGCCGATCTACGTCTACCGAGCCGGCCTCGGGTGGTTGTTCGGGGATCGCATCCTGCTGCTTCATCACATCGGGCGAGTGTCCGGTCAACAACGCCAGGCGATCCTCGAGGTCGTCGAACACGACCGCGCCGACGACAGCTTTGTCGTTGCGTCGGGATGGGGACCGACCGCGGCCTGGTACCAAAACGTCGTCCAGACGCCGGAAGTCACCATCCAGGTAGGCACGCGCACCTTACCGGTGACCGCGGAAACGCTGAACGAGGATCAGGGAGCGGACATTTTCGCGCGGTACGCGGTGCGACATCGGATGGCCGCGAAGTATCTTCTCCCGCGCCTCATGGGGTTCTCAGTCGACGGATCGGAGGCCGACTTCCGCGCGGTCGGCCGACACATGCCGTTCGTCCGGTTCGTCCCACATTGCTGAATCACTGGGTATCCCGTCGGTGTGGCGACTGCGAATGGAGGCCGAAGTCATGAAAGTCGCGAAAATTCCCGGACCGAGTGGTGGTGACGCGCTGCGGTGGTGGGCCCGCATGGCCCGCGACCCGCTCACGACGTACGTCCAACTGCAGCGCGTGTACGGCGACGCGGTGCGCATCCCGTTCCGCCGCAACCGACCGATACTGCTGCTGAGCCAGCCCGAACATGCCGAACACGTGCTCGTGACGCACCAGCGCAATTACGCCAAGGCGATCACCTACCGGCCGCTTCGCGCGTTCCTTGGCTCGGGCCTGCTGACCAGCGAGGGGGAAGTCTGGCAGCGGCACCGCCGCATCGTCGGACCAGTCCTCGCCGGGCGTCATCTCAGCGGGTTCGCGCCGGAGTTCGTGGCGGCCGCCGAACGCCGGACGGCCGCGTGGCGCGCCGCCGGCGACGTCGTCGATGTCGCCGATGAAATGCGCGCCCTCACCCTCGACATCGTCGACCGCGTGCTGTTCGGCGCGTCGCTGGGCGGTTCGGCGCAGCGGATCGGCGACGCCCTGGGCGCGGTCCAACGCGCGGCGATCATCGGGGTACTGCTGTCGGGCGTCACCCCGCAGCGGGCCGGTTGGAAGTGGCTGCGCAGCATGCCCGGCGTAGCGGGTCCGGCCGACGCGCTCGACGCCATCGTGGATGACATCATCGCCAGGCTTCGCGCCGAACCCCGCGGCGGCAGTGACCTGCTCAACCTCCTTCTCGCCGCTCGCGACGAGGACGGTTCCGGCTTTGATGACGCCGAGATCCGCGACGAGGTGCTGACGCTGATGCTCGCCGGTCACGAGACCACCTCCAATGCGCTCACCTGGTCGCTCGCGCTGCTCTCCCGCTTCCCTGCCGCCCGCCGCGGCTTGGAGGCCGAGGTCGACAAGGTGCTCGCCGACCACTCTGCCGGTGCGGACGACGTGGACCGACTGCATTTCACCGAGGCGGTGATCAACGAGGCGATGCGCCTCTACCCTCCTGCGTGGAGCATCGAGCGCGATGCTGTCGAGGCCGACGAAATCGTCGGAATACCCGTCGCTGCGGGAACCACCGTCGTCGTGCCTCCGTATCTGCTACACCGGCACCCCGAGTTCTGGCCAGACCCTGAAGGATTCGACCCGGAGCGCTTCCTGACCGACACGGACCGGCCCCGCCACGCGTTCCTGCCCTTCGGCGGTGGACGGCGTATCTGCGTGGGCGCCGGCTTCGCCATGTTCGAAGCGAAACTGTTGCTGGCGAGCATCGCCCGGACGCACCGTCTCGATCTCGTGGCCGGCGGCATGCCAGCCGCGCGAGCGGAGGTCACTCTGCGGCCCCGCGGCCCGGTGCCGATGCGGCTTGTCCCACGACGAACCCGAACGGCCGCCCGGCACGACAGCCTGCAGCACGCGACCTGACCGAGGCGGCCAACCAGCTGTACGTCTTCGGCGCGCGCGACGTCACGATTTCACATCGGGTAATCGGGCAACTCGATGTCGTCGCGCAGGCTGCGGGCGACAAGCACGTCGCCCAGCGGATGGAAATTCATGGCCCGCATCACCAGATGGCGAAACCGGATCCCCAGCTCCGTCTTTGTTGCGAAGACTGGAATGAGCTTTTCGGCACCGGCTTGCTTGCCTTCGACGAAGGGGCGCATTCGCGCCTCGTAGGCCTCGAACGCACGATGGTGATCGCCCTGAGCGCATTGGAGTTCGCCGGCCAGCACATACGCCGCGTCATTGCGAGACCGGTGCCCTCGCCGGCGAGCAGCGATACGCAGGCGGCTGCGTCGCCGATCAACGCCACTCGGCCCCGCCACCAGCGATCCATGCGAATTTGGCTAACGACGTCAAAGTAGAGGTCATCGACATCGTCGAGTGCGGCGAGGATCTGCTTGCATTCCCAGCCCGCGTCGGCGAATTCGCGCCACAGCAACGCCTTTCGCGCGGCAAGCTCGCCCGGATCGTGGCCCTGGTCCGAGCGGAACACGAATAAAAACAGCGTGCGATCGCCGCGCAGTGAAAATCGCGCGACCGATCGACCCGGCCTGCTGTAGGTCACGTACACCAGTTCATCGCGCGGCCGGTAGCCCTCGACCACGCAGGCCGCGACCAAGCAGCCCAGATAATGTTCGATGTCTGACTGTGGTCCGAAGGTCAGCTGACGGACGTTGGAGTGCAGTCCATCGGCACCGATGACGAGGTCAAAGTCGCGAGTCTTTGTCTGCGCGAAGCTCAGACAGACCCCATCTGGGTGTTGATTGATCGCCGTGATGCTGTCACCGAAGATCGTTTCGACATCGTTCTCGATCGTCGCGTAAATCGCGGCGGCCAAGTCCCCGCGCGGCAGGCTGGTCAGTTTGCCGCCCGCTGCGCGTCGGAATGCGTCGACACCGAGGCTCGCTTGGATCTGTCCCTCCTGGCCGACCGAGCGCAACGACTTCATCTGATAGCCGGCGTCGCGGATGGCCGCCTCGATACCCATCCGTTGCGCGACGCGGTAGCCCACGCCCCAGAAATCGATCACGTAGCCGCCGGTGCGAAACTGCGGCGCCCGCTCGATCAGGGTGGGCTGGTGGCTCGTCCGGTGCAGCCAGTACGCGAGCGCAGGGCCTGCCACACCGGCGCCGCTGATTGCGATTCTCATGCCGCAAACCCCTCACTCGCCCTCAAACACCAGGCACCGATGTATCCACTGCCCGGGCGTCCAACGGAACTCGCGACGACAGGCCCAGCGACCGCGACATTCGGTTTGACCGATTCATCGGGCATATCGTCTCCGTACCCGTCGCATTCGATATTTCGCCTATAAACGTCTAGTGCAACTATTGCATAGTGCTATTGTGGCTGGCGACCAGGGTTTGCGCCGCGACGGTGCGCCTGATCGTGATGTCGACTCGAAGGCGGCGTTGTCTCAGATGAACCACGCACAGGTTGGCGATAGCCAGCGGCGATGGGGTCGGCTTGGTTCGACGTGTTTGGCGGCGGGCGCCCTGCTGATCACTGCCTGCTCGAGCTCACCAGCGGTTTCGTCGGGACCAGTGTCATCGCTCGCCCGCCCGCCGAGCGCATCGGTCGGAATGTCGGCCTCGGGCGAAGGAGAAGTGCACCGGCCAACTGCGCCCGCGATTGTGGACCAACTCATGAGGGCTGGTCTGCCGGTCCCCAATCCGCTGGACGCAACGGCTCAGGACTGCGCAGTCGTGGGCTGCGCCCAATCGATCGTCACAGACACTCTGCGGGTGTTTGGTTGACCCTCGGATACCTCAGCAGTCGAAATAGAGCTCGAACTCCGTGGGAGTGGGGCGGACGTTCACCGCCGCGATCTCGGTGTCACGCTTCAGCATGATCCACGTTTCGATCAGGTCCTCGGTGAAAACATCACCCTCCGTGAGATATTCATGATCCTCTTCGAGTTTGTCGATCACCGACGCCAGACTGGTGGGCGCCTGGTCGACGGCGGCCGCCTCCTCGGGGGGTAGTTCATACAGATCCTTGTCCACCGGAGTGGGCGGCTCGATCTTGTTTCGGATACCGTCGACGCCGGCCATCATCATCGCGGCGAATGACAGGTACGGGTTGCCCGCCGAGTCGGGGCAGCGGAACTCCAACCGCTTGGCCTTCGCGACCGCCCCCGTGACCGGGATACGGACCGCCGCGGACCGATTCCGCTGGCTGTACACCAGATTGATCGGCGCCTCGAATCCCGGAACCAGCCGCTTGTAGGAATTGACCGTCGGGTTGGTGAACGCCAGCAGCGACGGTGCGTGGTGCAACAGGCCACCCACGTAATGACGCGCAGTGTCGGACAGGCCGCCGTAGCCTCGTTCGTCGTAGAACAGCGGTTCGCCGTCCTTCCACAACGACTGGTGGCAATGCATGCCCGAGCCGTTGTCACCGAACAGGGGTTTGGGCATGAAGGTCACAGTGTGCCCCTCCTGCCAGGCGGTGTTCTTGACGATGTACTTGAACAGCTGCAGGTCGTCGGCGGCATGCAGCAGCGTGTTGAATCGGTAGTTGATCTCGGCCTGACCGCCCGAACCCACCTCGTGGTGGCCCTTCTCCAGCACGAAGCCCGCGTTCTGCAGGTTGGTGCACATGTCATCGCGCAGGTCGGCGAAGTGGTCGTACGGCGGCACCGGGAAGTATCCGCCCTTGTGCCGCACTTTGTAGCCGCGATTCGCCGTCCCGTCGGGGTTGGTCTCGGCACCGGTGTTCCACCAGCCGGCTATCGAGTCGACCTCGTAGAACGCGCTGTTGACGTTCGAGTCGAACCGGACGCTGTCGAAGATGTAGAACTCGGCCTCGGCGCCGAAGTAAGCAGTGTCGGCGATGCCCGAGTTCTTGATGTAGTTCTCTGCCTTGCGCGCCACATTGCGCGGGTCCCGGCTATACGCTTCACGCGTAAACGGGTCGTGTACAAAGCAATTGACGTTCAGCGTCTTGGCGGTGCGGAACGGATCCACCTTGGCCGTGCTGACGTCGGGCAGCAACAACATGTCCGATTCATGGATCGACTGGAAGCCGCGGATAGACGAGCCGTCGAACGCCAGCCCGTCGTCTATGAGGTCGGCGTCGAACGACCGTGCCGGAGCGGAGAAATGTTGCATAACGCCCGGAACGTCGCAGAACCGCAGGTCGACATACTCGATTTCCTCGTTTCGGATGAAGTCGACAAGATCAGTGGCACTCGTAAAGGACACTTTCGCTCCTCGCTCTCGGCTGTTCAGCAAACGGCCAGCGCGCCGGCACCGGATGGACGTCGGCGTGGTGGAGTCGGTGGTGAATGGGCGCGGCTTCCCGACCTCCGGCTCCGGAGGTGACAATCGGCCCGCGCGGGCGGCTCAGACCCATCAGAAGTCTCGGCGGGATCCACCGCTGTGATCACCCTACGACATCGATGCCGGCGATACGGCTGAATCCGGGGTCGCCCGGGGGCCACCGCCGGCGGTCTCAGGTGGTCTTGGCGACGAAGCGGCGGAACAGCGGCCAGGCGATGGCAAGGTTGTAGGCGATGCCACCGAGCAGATAAGGCCACCAGGTGCCGTGGTCGCTGGCCACCCAGAACGCCTTGGCGGCCCAATACGGTGGCAGCACACCGAAGGCCAGGTTCCAGCCGGAGTGGATGAACCACGGCAGGCAGGGCAGACCGGCGATGAGCATTCCGAGCCCGCGGACCATGGCCAGACCCTGAATCTTGTTGCCCGCCACCGCGACAATCAACAGCAGGGTCACCACGGCCGACACGCCTGCGAGCAGTCCGATAGGAACGAGCGCCGGCATCAGACCGGGTTCGAGGATTCCGCTGAACGACATCGTCGCGATGACATAGGCGGTCGTCACCGCCATGACGGTCGCGGCGCGGTATGCGAAGAACGTCGACAGCGGCACCGGTGTCACCCGCAGCGCGGTCAGGGTGCCTGCGTCGACCTCATCAAGGACGAGGAACGACGCCAGCCCGCCGACGATGATGATGCTCGTCAGCAACAGAAACGCAGTGAGCACCAACGGGTAGTACGGCACGAGGTCGAAGTCGTAGCGCTCGGCCAGCATCTCGGTGAAACGGGGGGTGAGGACCGCGACCCCGGTGGTCCAGATGACCGGGGCAAGCACGATCATCACGAGCAACGGGTCGCGGTAGGTGCCGCGAATGTCGTTGCGGCCGAAGGCGGCCAGCGCCCTTGCGTTGATCGTCGCCATCACATCCCTCCGGACTGCGCGACCACGTAACGGACGAACATGGCTTTGGCCGCCCAGCACAGCCCCACGATGCACAATGCCGGATACGCCACCGCGTAAAGGACCTGCCACGGCGCCAGTGAAACCTGGTGGAAAGCATCGCCGAACAACAACAGTGGGCCCTGCGTGGGAATCAGGTAGGCGACCGCGTTCGGCCACACTCCGGAGTAGTAGAGGACTGGCGGAACGGTCATCACCGCGAGGGGAATCGTCGCCACCAGGAACCAGTCGCTGATGGACGCGAACGGTAGCGACGTGGTGAACCCCACCAGAAGCATCAGTAATGTGCCGAGCACGGTCGCGACCACGAGCGGCAGCAGTTTGAAGCCGAGTCCATGGCTGATTGCCGGAACGACAACGGCCACCAACAGTGAAATCAGCACCAGCAGAGTCAGTTTCGCGGTCAAATACTCCCAGAACCGCAACGGCGTCGAGATGACCGCGCCCAGGGTGCGTTCCTGCTTCTCGAAGAACACCGTGCCCGCGACGAAGAAGAATCCGATGATGCAGGTGTCACCGAGCAGGATGTACGGCTCGGCCACTGGTCGCAGCCCGCGTGACAACGGCAGCAGCACCGCCAGCCAGATCAGGCCGGAGAACACTGCCGCGTGCAGGAACCGTTGCCTGACTTGCAGGGTCAGCTCGAGCCGCAGTGCGCTTGCCAGCCGCGTCACGACAGCTGCCTTCCGGTGATCTCGACGAACACGTCGTCGAGCGTCGCTTCCCTGCTGTGGATGGTCTCGACGTGGTGGCCACGCAGCACCGCGTGGAATGCCGGATCGTCGGCCAGGCCGTCCATCGGAAATTCGGCGCTCGCCAGTGCGCCGTTGTTGCCGCGATACTCCACCCGCACCAGCCGCTGACTGCGCGCGATCTTCAGCTCGGCGGGTGTATCGAGCGCGACGATCCTGCCCTCGACCACGAAGGCCACCCGGTCGCACAGCTCATTGGCGGTCGACATGTCGTGCGTCGTGAGAAAGACCGTGCGACCGCGGGCCTTCAGATCGAGAACCATGTTCTTGACCTTGCGGGCGTTCACCGGGTCAAGGCCGGACGTGGGCTCGTCGAGGAACAGCAGTTCCGGATCGTTGAGCAGCGCCCGCGCGAACGTCAGGCGCATCTGCATTCCCTTGGAGTACTTGCCAACTCGGTGGTTGGCGTCGTCAGCCAGGCCGACAGCGTCCAGCAGCCCCATCGGATCCAGCGTGTCGACGTCGTAGAGCGACGCGAAGAACCGCAGGTTCTCCAGCCCCGTGAGCTTCTGGTAGTGGTTCGGCAGCTCGAACGAGACGCCGATGCGCTGGTAATAGTCGGGTCCCCAGGCCAGTGGGTCTCTGCCCCACACCGACGCATGCCCGCCATGGCCGCGCAGCAGACCGATGAGCACCTTCTGGGTGGTGGACTTGCCTGCGCCGCTGGGGCCGAGAAAGCCGAAGATCTCGCCACGTCCGACGGTGAAGTCCATGCCGCGCACCGCCGGCTCGGCGGCCTTCGGGTAGGTGAAGGACAACCCCTCGACCCGGATGACCTCGGTCATCAGGCGAGCGGCCGTCTCAGCGTCGGCGGTTTCCATGAGTCGCTCCCCTATTGATCCGCCTTGTCACCGCGTGCGCGGTATCAAGTTCCGACCAGACTTCCCGGAGCGCCGCGGGTCACTATACTGAACTTTCAGAAATTACTGAAGACTCTGAAATCGCCGGGAGGCTGACATCGCCGATCCGCAGGAGGTCGCCGAGGAACTGGCGCTGGTGCTCTCCACTCACGGCATGCAGCGCATGACGGCACGGGTGCTGGCCACGCTGCTCTTCACCGAGCAACCCACCATGACGGCGGGTGACCTCGGCGAGCGGCTGCAGGCCAGTTCGGGCGCGATCTCCGGTGCGGTCAAGATGCTCACATCCGTCGGCCTGGTGGAGCGGGTGCCGGCGCCGGCCAGCCGCCG
>JBKOYU010000057.1:0-3361 GCA_046725575.1 Actinomycetota bacterium
CGCTGGGGCAGAGCCTGGACGTGATCATCCCGGAGAAGCTGCGGGACCGGCACTGGAAGGGCTACTTCCAGACGATGGCCACCGGATACACCCGTTACGGCGACAAGCTATTGAGCGTGCCCGCGACCCACCGCGACGGACAGCGGCTGTCGATCGAGTTCAGTGTGGCGCTGCTGCGCGACGACGCCGGCCAGATCGTCGGGATCTCGGCGATCATGCGGGAGGTGACCGAACGCCGCAACTCCGAGAAGGCCTTGCGCGCCAAGATCGCCGAACTCGAGAACCGCGCCGGGCCGGCCTGACCGGCCCACGCGGCCTCGTCACTCGATGCGCAGCACGCGCACCGAGTCGGTGCAGCCGGCCACCCCGCTGCGACTCCCGGACAGTACGACAACCCGGCTGCCGGGAGCGCACATGCCCATCGCGGTCAGACCTCGGCGCACCTCCACCGGCATCGTCTCAGCCGTCGTCGCCGGTGCCAGCACAGCGGACTCGATACCCCAGGAGAACGCCAACCGCGCCCGAACCGATTCGTCGTGTGCGAAGGCCACGAGCGGCAAGGGCGATCGCTGACGGGCCAGGCGCAGGGCCGTGTCACCGGTACGGGTGAAGCAGCACAACGCCGTTGCCCCGATCCGTCGACCCAAGTCGCAGGCGGCCGCCGCAACGGCGTCGCTGACACCCGCCTCCTCGTCCTCGACGACCCACTCCGGCGCCCCCGGTTGGCCCAACGCATCTTCGGCCGCCTCGACGATGCGCCCCATCGTCGCCACCGTGTGGGCCGGGTACGCCCCGACGCTCGTCTCCGCGGACAGCATCACCGCGTCGGCTCCGTCATAGACCGCGTTGGCCACGTCAGAGACCTCGGCCCGGGTGGGCCGGCGGTCGGAGATCATCGAGTCGAGCATCTGGGTCGCGACGATCACCGGCTTGGCCGCCTGACGGCACAAGCTGATCGCGCGCTTCTGCACAAGCGGAACCTGCTCCAGCGGCATCTCCACACCGAGGTCACCGCGGGCCACCATCAAGCCGTCGAACGCCTCGACGATCGCGGTAAGGTCCGAAACCGCCTCGGGTTTCTCGAGTTTCGCCATGACCGGCACCCGCTTGCCCACCTGGTCCATGATCCGGTGCGCGAGCTTCACCTCTTCTGGCGCCCTGACGAAAGACATGGCGATCATGTCGACGCCGAGTTCGAGTGCAAACTTCAGATCCTCGATGTCCTTGGCGGACAACGGCGGAACGCTGACGGCAACGCCCGGCAGAGAAATGCCCTTGTGGTTGCTGACCGACCCGCCCTGCAGGACCTCGCAGCTGACGTCGTCGCCGTCGACACCGAGCACCCGCAGCTCGACCTTCCCGTCGTCAACGAGCAGCCGGTCGCCCGGCCGCACGTCGGATGCCAGTCCGTCGTAGGTCGTCGAAACCCTGTCATGATCGCCAGCACATGCAGCCGTCGTGATGACGATCCGCTCACCCGTGGCCCAGACCACCGGCCCCTCGGCGAAGCGGCCCAGCCGGATCTTCGGCCCCTGCAGGTCAGCGAGCACACCGATCGCGAGGCCGCGCTCGGCGGCGATCTGGCGCACGGTGTCATAGACAGCCGAATGCTCGGCTTGTGTGCTGTGGCTGAAGTTGAGCCGTGCCACATCCATTCCGGCGTCAATGAGTTCCGCAAGTCGCGGAGCGGTGGCGGTGGCGGGTCCGAGTGTGCAGACGATCTTGGCGCGTCGGTTCACGGTGTTCCTCTCTCAGCGCAGAGCGGGTTGAGTTTCCCGTTGCGGGGTGGCGCGCCATGACCCGGGCACGCACATGCGCGCAAGGAGGTCGGTGGCGGCATGGACGGTGCGAAGCGTCGGAGCGGCGGCGCCGGTGAGGTCGGCCATCTCCACCACCGCCGTCACGATGGCGTCGAGCTCCAGCTGCTTGCCTGCTTCGAGGTCTTGCAGCATGGACGTCTTGTGGTGTCCCACGTTCTCCGCCCCGCGCAGCCGTTTCTCGATCGAAATGTCCGGAGTACTACCAACTCTCGCCGCTATGTCGAGAGTCTCCTCCATCAGCTGAGTCACGATCTGGCGGGTGTGCGGGTTCTGGCAGATCTCGACCATCGTCGCTCTGGTGAGCGCGCTGAGCGGGTTGAACGCGACGTTACCCATGAGCTTGATCCAGATGTCATTGCGAAGGTCAGCCTCGACCGGTGCCTTCAATCCCCCCGCAATCATCGCGTCGCTCAACGCTTTACAACGTTGCGAGATCTCCCCCGACGGCTCGCCGATGGAGAACCGCGTGCCCTCCAAATGCCGGATCACTCCCGGTGCCTCGATTGTCGTCGCCGGATAGACCACGCAGCCAATGGCTCGATCCGGTGACAGCACGGCACTCGTGGCACCGCCGGGATCGACGGCCTCGATCCGTCGGCCCTGGTACGGCCCAGGCAGTTCGTGGAAGTACCACCACGGGATCCCGTTCTGCGCGGGCAGCACCGCGGTGGCCTCGCCGAGCAGCGGTTCCACCAGCGGACCGCATGACGGATAGCTGTGTGCTTTGAGGCCGAGGAAGACATAGTCGACGGGCCCGATCTCCGTGGGGTCGTCCGTGGCGTGGGGGTAAGCCACGAAGTCGCCTCGCGGACTGAGAACCCGCACACCGTTTTCCCGCATCGCCCGCAGGTGCTCGTTGCGCGCGATCAGATGGACTTCGACACCACCTCGGTGCAATGCGGCACCCCAGTAGGCGCCGATCGCTCCGGCACCGACGACTGCAATTCTCACGGCGACTCCTCTGTGCATACTGTATGTACAGCCACGATCGGCCTGGAGGCCGGGCATGTCCTCATGGGAATTGTTGCATACAGTATGCGATCTCATCTAATGTGGCAATTGCCACCCGCTTGGGCGCAGCCGCCGAAGGCACACAGCCAGCCCACATGACCACAGCCAGGAAGAGGAATTTGACGTCCTCCCCTGGCTGAAGCCAGGGGATTCCAACCCCACCCACTACCTATGCGGCAGGAGAGCAGAGTTGAGGTTCACGGTTCGCAGACCGGCTAGCGCCGAGGTCTCCCCGTGCTGTCACCGCCCGCTCGGCGGCGATGTTGCGTGCAGCGTTCACGTCGGCGTTGCACGGCCCGGTGTTGCAGGCTTCGCACTCGAAAACCGCTTGGCTTTTACGGTTTTCGGGCGCGACGTGCCCACACGCCGAGCATCGCTGCGACGTGTACGCGGCCGGGACCTGTTCGACCCGACCGTAAGCCTTGTGCTGCAAACGCGCGGCGAGCAGACCCCAACCGCTTCTGCACGAACCCCGGGAAAGATTCAGACTGCGTTTTTGTGCCACCCGCTGGCCGGGTTGCTGCACAGTT
>JBKOYU010000774.1:0-3193 GCA_046725575.1 Actinomycetota bacterium
CGCGCTGCCCGCCATCGCGGGACGCAGGCTCATCACGTCGACGTGAGGGACCACGCCACCCGGTGTGGCCACGACGATCTGGTGGCCGGCCTTGGTGAGTTCGCTGTAGGGGGCGGCGAACTCCTCAGCCCAGTAACCCGTCGGATGCCTCGTGCCGTCTGCGAGTGTCCAATAGCTTGCGCCGGTCACGACGAAAAGAACCTTGGCCATAGGGAAGTCACCTCGTGTCTCGGAATGGGCTGATGAACCCACAGTCTTGCATCGGCGCCTGGCTCCCACCAGGTTCACGCTGCACAGAAACGAAAATAGGTGACCGGTCGGCTACTATCGAAGGTATGCCACGCCCGCCGAATCCCGAAGTGCGCCATCGTCTGCTGGCCGCAGGCCTGGACCTCGTGCACTCACGTGGCTTCGCGGCCAGTGGCGTCAAGGACATCACTGACGCGGCCGGTGTGCCCAAGGGCTCCTTTTACGCGTACTTCCCGAGCAAGGAGGCGTTCGGCGCGGCCGTCCTCGACCACTACTGGTCAGACATCGAGGCGCGGCTGCTGCCGATCCTCGACTCGGACGGCCGGGCGCAGGAAAGAATTCAGCGCTTCTTCCACGCGCTCGCCGACGAACACGCGGCAGGCGATTTCCTGCTCGGCTGCCTCATCGGGAATCTGTCGTTGGAACTCAGCGGGTCGAGCGAGCCGGTCCGCGCCGAGCTCACCCGCATCCTCGAGGGCTGGGGCGACGCTCTCACCTCGTGTGTACGCGCCGGCCAACGCCGCTCCGGCGGCATCCGCGCGGACCTCGACGCAGCCGAACTCGCCGCCCTGCTGATCGAGTCGTGGGAGGGCGCGGCCCTGCGCGGCAAGGTGACCCGCAGTCGCGCGCCCTATGACCGGTTCGAAGCCGTCACCATCCCCGCCCTCCTCCGCTGAGCTGACCCCTTCAAACGACGTGACCCTTCGCACATTGATTTATAGACGACTGGTCATCTATTCTCGAAGACGTGTCCATCTACGACGAACCACAGGATCCGGCGCTACCGCCGTCCAGTTTTGAGCTCGATCACGCGCACGCCGCACTGGTCATCACTGATCCGCAGATCGACTTCCTCAGCCCCGACGGGGTCTCGTGGCCGGTGTTCGGTGACAGCATCCGCGACAACGACACCGTCGCTCACATCGGGCAACTGTTGGACGCCGCGAAGCTGTCGGGCATCACGGTCGCGGTCTCGCCGCACTACTTCTATCCGACCGACAAACAGTGGCTGTTCGGCGATCCGCTCGAACAGTTCATGGGTTCCGTCGGCATGTTCACCCGCCAGGGCGCGTACACGACGGAGGGGTTCGCGGGTTCGGGTGCCGACTTCCTGCCCGACTACCAGCACCACATCCACGACGGCCAAACGGTGATCGCCTCGCCGCACAAGATCGTCGGCCCCGAGTCGAATGACCTTGTGCTGCAGTTGCGTAAGCGTGGCGTGAACCAGGTCATCCTGGCGGGCATGGCCGCCAACCTGTGCGTCGAAGGCCATCTGCGCGAACTCGTCGAGCAAGGGTTCGAGGTGGTTGTGGTCAAAGACGCCACTGCAGGCCCGCGGCTTCCCGAAGGCGACGGCTACCTGGCCGCGCTGGTCAATTACCGATTCCTCGCGAGCGCGGTCTGGACCACAGCCGAAGCCGTCGCGCTGATCAAGAAGGAGAACGATCGACATGGCATTGAGTGACAAGCTGTTTCAACACGGAATGGCGTTGAACAACGGCGACGAGATTCCGGCGCTGGGGTTCGGAACGCTGGTTTCGGATCAAACAAAGACGCAGCGCGCGACCAAGGCCGCGGTCGAGGTCGGCTTCCGTCACCTCGACTGTGCCGAAAGGTACCGGAACGAAACGGAAGTCGGCGCGGCGCTCAAGGAGCTGTTCGCCGAAGGAACCATCCGCCGGCAGGATCTGTTCGTCACCACGAAGCTGTGGAACAACAACCATCGTCCCGAACGGGTCAGGGCCGCACTCAAGGCCAGCCTGGAACGACTGGGACTCGACGCGGTCGACCTGTACCTGATGCACACGCCGTTCGCGTTCCAGCCCGGCGACGACCAGGATCCCCGCGATAGCCACGGAGCTGTCATCTACGACGACGGGGTGACATTGGAGGAGACCTGGGGCGCGATGGAGGATCTCGTCGACGAGGGCCTCACCCGCGGGATCGGCTTGTCCGACATCGGCGTCGACGGCACCCGGAGGGTTGTCGATTCCGCTCGCATCAAGCCGGCGGTCGTCGAGGTCGAGTCGCATCCGTATCACCCGCAGTGGGATCTCCACGACTACTGCAGGTCCGAAGACATCGTCCTGCTGGCGTTCGCGCCACTTGGACACGCGCTGGAGCCGCGCCTGCTCGACGATCCTCTGATCGTCGATATCGCTGCGCGGTACGGAAAGACGCCCGCCCAAGTGCTGCTCGCTTGGGGCATTCAGCGCGAGTCCGCGGTCCTCACGTCATCGGTGACGCCTGCACGCATCGGCGAGAACTTCGATGTCACCGCGCTTCCCCAGAGCGCCATCGATGAGATCACCCGCCTTCAGACTCGCATCCGATTCAATTCGGTTGTCGACGCCGGGGAGCCGGGATTCCAACAGGTGCCAAAGGGCAGTTGAGGGATTTGAGCCCGTCAGTCCATTCGCTCGACCCACTGGGCGCGCGATGGACCAGGCTCGAAACCTTCGCCGAAGTACTGCGTCTCGCGGACGACCTGGCCGTCCCCGAACTCCATGATGCTCACCACGTAATTGGGCACTCCGTCGTAGGTGAGGACGAGTTCGCTGATCCAGAGGTCGCCACCCCCTACGATTCGGCGCACCGTGAAGCGCTTTGCATTCGGCTGAGCGGTCCGCGACGCCTGAATGTGGTCGCGACCGCGGATCCGCTCACCGGACTGCGGGTATTCGAGAACCGCGTCGGCGCCATAAATCCGGTGCTCCGTGTCGAAGTCGTTCGCGTCAGAGGCGGCCCAGTGGGCCTGAAGAGCCGACATCGCTTCGTCGTCAGTCATGGCCCAATTGTCACCCCACCACGGATAGGCTCGCTTGAATGGACCACCCCAGTCGCACGACCGCCGAGCTCATCGTCGAGTGCCTGGAGAACGAGGGCGTCACGCACGTCTTCGGGATACCGGGCGAGGAGAACATCCGGTTGGTCGACGCGC
>JBKOYU010000905.1:0-1251 GCA_046725575.1 Actinomycetota bacterium
GGGCGGCTGGACATCGTGCTCGCCAACGCCGGCATCGCGACGATGGCATTTCGCGAGTTGACCGACGAGGAAGACCTCGAACAGTGGACCGACGTGCTCAATGTGAATCTCGTCGGTGCGTTCCACACCGCGAAGGCCGCGATACCGCACCTGATTGCCGGGGGGCAGGGCGGTTCGATTGTGTTCACCAGCTCGACCGCCGGGTTGCGGGGTTTCGGCGGATTGCAAGGCGGAGGCTTGAGTTACGCAGCGTCCAAGCACGGAATCGTCGGTCTGATGCGCACGCTCGCCAATGCGCTTGCACCGCAGAGTATTCGGGTCAACACTGTGCATCCGACCGCGGTGAACACCATGATGGCCGTCAATCCGGCCATGCTGTCGTTCCTGGAGAACTATCCCGACGGCGGCCCACACCTGCAGAATCCCATGCCGGTCGCACTGCTGGAGCCCGAGGACATCAGCGACGCGATCGCCTACCTGGTCTCCGACGCGGCGAAGTACGTCACCGGCGTCACCTTTCCCGTCGACGCCGGGTTCTGTAACAAACTATGAGCGACAAGGAATCTCGGGCTGGCCGTGTTGCCGGCAAGCGGGTACTGATCACCGGTGCGGCGCGGGGGATGGGCCGTAGCCATGCGGTGCGGCTCGCCGAAGAGGGCGCCGAGCTCATCCTGGTCGACATCTGCGAGTCGCTGCCGGAACTGGAGTACCCGCTGGCAACTCCCGAGGACCTGGCCGAGACGGCTCGGCTGGCGGAAAAACACGGCGGGCGCGTCGTCACCCATATCGTCGATGTCCGCGACGGGGCGGCGTTGGCGGCGGCCGTCGACGACGGCGTCGCGGAACTGGATGGACTGGACGCGGCGGTCGCCAATGCCGGTGTACTGACGGTGGGTACCTGGGACAAGACGACACAGCAGCAATGGCGAACCGTGTTGGACGTCAACCTGATCGGAACGTGGAACACGTGCGCGGCCGCGATTCCGCATCTGTTGGAACGCGGTGGCAGCCTGGTCAACATCAGCTCGGCGGCCGGCCTGAAGGGCACCCCGCTGCACCTGCCATACACCGCGTCCAAGCATGGTGTGGTCGGCCTGAGCCGAGCGTTGGCCAATGAGCTTGCCGCACAGAGTATTCGGGTCAACACGGTGCATCCGACCGGCGTGGAGACGGGCATGCGACCCGAGAACCTTCAGGCGACCCTCGCCGAAGGGCGCCCGGACCTTATCCCAATCTTTCTCAACGCACTGC
>JBKOYU010000937.1:0-6584 GCA_046725575.1 Actinomycetota bacterium
CGGTGAACTGCGAGCACCGGCGTCACACGACAATCGCGCTGCTTAACGACCCCGATGCTTAACACCACAGTTGCCGGGTAAACCGATGCAGTGGGACGCCAGGATCTCTCCGTGGGCGCACGCCAGGGCGCTCAGGCCCGCATGCGTGACGTCGAGGCTATCGACTCCGGGCTGCGATCGGTGGCGGCTCTTCGCCGTGAGGCTCGGAAGAGGGGCGGCCGCTACCGTCGATCGACGCGGCGGATGCGCTCCTAGATGCACGCCTGCGGGCTCACCGAGTGGGCTAGAAGCTCGTCCACGGCGAATTCACAATTCCCGATGTGAGAAAGCGCAGACAAAGAAAGCGGAGATCAGCGGGCGAACGCCGAACGCCTTGCCGGCGTTGAGCGGCCTCCTGCGTGCGCGAGTTCCGACAGGCTGGTCCGCGCTATCGTCACTCCTCGTCTTCGGACAGCACCCGGTAGACCGTGGCACGGCTGACGTCAAGTGTGCCCGCGATCGTTGTAACGGGCTCACCGCTTGCACGCATCCGGCGCGGTGCCGCCTTGGACTTGTCGAGGACCTTGGGTCGGCCGATTGCCTGCCCACGTGCGCGACGCCCTACGCGCCGCTGAGCGACGTTCCCGACCCAACTCCAACTCAAGCTCAGCCAAGCTCGCCAGCACACCAGCCACCATTCGCCCCGTTGCGTTCGAGGTGTCGATGCCCTCACGCAGCGACCGCAGAACAATCCCACGCTCGCCTAGCTCGCGGATGGTTGTCATGACCTCGGCACGCTGTCGAGCGAGCCCAACACTCACCAGAGTTGTTCGACACGCTTTAGATGCGCACATTCGCCACCAACGCACCTACGGGCCACCCCTAGTCCATGCACAAATCCGCACCAGCCAGCAGACAAACCCGCAGGTCACGGCTCCTCCGAACCTCTAGACCCGCCACAGTGATAAAAGTCAGGGCGGCCTTTAAGCCTCCGATGGGCCGTTGGGCTCGTCGCGGCCGAGGTAGCTGCGCTGCTGCATGCACCGGACGGATCCGGCCAGAAGGTCGCCGCGCTCGTGCCCTGTCACTGCGGCGATCCCGCCACGGCGGAATCGGATGTTCGTCCGGTGCGGGCCTTCGGCACGCCGATCGCCGATCGTGCAGCCGATGCCCTACCCGACCATCAACACGCTGCTCGATGACATGTTCCCGAAGGGCGCGTTGAACTATTGGAAGTCAGGGTTCCTCCGCAAACTGTCTGATGCAGCCATCGACGTGCTCGCCGATGCGTTCGAACGAGTGCCGTCCGCGATGACCGGTATCTTCCTCGACCACGTGCACGGCGCCGCGGCCCGCGTAGACCCGCGGGCTACGGCGTTTCCGCACCGTCAGGACGCCTTCAGCGTGCTCGTGCTCGCGCAATGGCGGGACCCGGCCGACACGGAGGTCAACATCGCATGGGCGCGGGAGACCTTCGAGTCGCTGCGTCCGCACCTCAGCGAACGTCGCTACACAAACTTCTTGTCGGCCGACGACACAGGATCGGTGCGCCAGGCATTCGGCGAGAACCACGAGCGCCTGGTTGCCGTGAAACGACGGTACGACCCCGACAACTTTTTCCACCTCAACCACAACCTCGATCCCGTCGGCTGATCGGCATGGCCGACGCCACTTAATACGCCGGAATCGATATGCGGGATTACCGGTAGACCACTGCATATTGCAGCAGATGAATCACAAGCTGTGGACCTTCCGGTCGCCGCTACATGGTTGATATTCCCCTGTGGCCCAAGACTTCCGGGGCATCAGCCCTACGTTGTCAAAGTGCTGCGTCGATGCGACGCCTCTGCGTCGTTACACCATGGCGACGCGCTAGGCCGCCAATTCTCAATGCAGATGGCATCTCCTGATGGTGCTGCCCTGTCGTGCCGACATGGGGACTTGCGGGGCTTCCCACGGCCACGTATTGCCCGTCGTCTTCACCTGGGCTTCCCCTCGCGCACCGTCTGCAGGCGTGACTTGGTCGTGCGGCAGGGGCGACGGATAGAAAGCGTAGCTGCACCGAAGGCCTACGCGGGCTCCGCGCTGGCGGTTGTCGTGGTCACGTGGACTGCTCCGATCCCTTGTTCGGCAGAGGGTTACGCGCGGGTGCCGCGCCGCAGGGCCGCGGCGAAGTCGAGCCGGTCCGGGTCACCGCTGGTGCGTACCACGGTCGGCTTGGTCGGCAGCACAGGCACTCGAGGCGGTCTGCGACGACTGCGCCGGCGAAGGGCAGCTCGCCTACACCCTGGGGGCGACGATGTGGGTGCACCGCAGCGCAACCGCGGACTGGCCCGCCGACGACTGTATCGGGATCAGTGTGCTCGACTGCCTGCAATGCGAGGGCGCCGGCACGGTGCGGCTCGATCCGGGACGCGGCAATCGTCCGACGAGATCCGGCCGGTAACTCCGCGGGTGTTCCGTGAGACGATCCCTGAGTGACACCTGGAAGCCGGAAGTACGGCTATCGACCGCCGAGCTGACGTAGAACCTCGGAGAGCTGGCCACCGATCTCATCGAATCGGCGGTCGAGCTTGACGTCCAGGGCGTCGACTTTCTGATTGACATGCTCGACCAGCTCGTAGAGCGCGTCGATGTCGGCACGCTGCTGGCGCACCTGACGCTGGATCTCGGGCTGGGACACTGCGGGAATCATAGCGGCCATCGAGCTCGTCAGCGCCGGTATGTGCTGAGCTGAGCTCCACTGAGCGTTCCTCCAACAGACGGTGGTCCGCTCAACGCGAGTCGGGTGTTCATGTTGAGCTTGACCTCGCCGTAGGGGCACGTGCGACCAGAAAAGCGGGTCAGGCCGCGCTCGCCTTCCGGGTCGGCGTGAACGTCCTGGATGATGAGTACGTTGACATACTCTCTGAACTAGGGGTCTGACGGATTCAGTTATTTTCCAGCGTGTTTCGTGTGAATTGTGGCGGTGGTGAAGCTGAGGTGATCGAACAGGTAGTTGGCTGGAAGGCCGCGGGCACTGCCGCGGGATTCGAGGAACTTGGCCAGGATGTAGTGCCCGCCGCGGCGGGTCAGGTAGGCGCAGTTGGCGGCCGAGGCGAACCCGGCGTCGGCGCACCACATCAGCCGGTGCAGGTTCCAGGCCCCCAGGTCGTCCTTGATGGTGCCGATGATCCGCTGGTCGCTCTCATTGCCGGGAAAGCTCCAGCAGCGCACCGGGATTGGTCGCGGGTGACCGCCATCGCGATCACCACCTGGGGCCGGTTCGTCGCGGTGGTCCTTGGACTTGCCGAATCGGCGCACGGCCCGCTCGGCCGACTTGGAAGTGCCGTCGTCGGGCTGCGGTTCGGGGCTGCAGGTCGGCCAGGTCGTCGGGCACGTCGACGTGCCAGTAGGTGGAGGTGGTGTCGACGAAGACGATGTCGACGTCCAGGTTGAGCAGGTGCGCGACCGAACCGAAAATCCGCGCCGCGATCTCGCGCTCAGGGCGTCGAGCAGGAAGTCCATCGCCCGATACGCCGCGTCGTCGGAAAACCCGCCGCAGCCGGGGATCGCGACCCGCTCGGCCACCCAGCCGGTGGCGGCCAGCTTGCTGCCCGGCTCCAGCGCCCGCTCCGCCACCAGCGCGAACAGCACCCGCTCCACGGTCGTGGCGTCCAGGCGCCGGTCGGCGGCGACCCGGGTGCAGCGCCGTGCCCACGTCCGGCCGCCGCCCGAGTTGGTCGAGCAGCCACGCCCCTCCGAAGCGGCGCGCCTCTAGGATGTCGATCTGACCGGTGATGATTTCGTTGACGTCGACCTCGGCGCGCTGGCCTAGCGCGTGGCGGAGTTGGGTCCGCGCGGAACACCAGCACATCTCCCCCGCATTGATGTCACACGACCCGATACGAGACACTCGCTGCAGGCCCACTAGACCCGGGCCGCAGACAATTTCACGCATTCGCCGGGAAGTAAACACATTGAGCCACAACCATGTCGACGCCACCGTGCGGCGGTCGGCGGTCGCGAGCATCCGTACGATTCGGTGCGCCACGCCGCTTCTCGTGGTGACGATCATGTTCGCACCCGTCGGCTGCTCAGAGTCGACCAGGCCGTCAACCACAACGACGGCGACCGCCACAGCGACCACGCTCCCGCCCGCGCGATCGCGGCTGGCATCCGGCCCCGCGCAGTCGCGGCTGGCATCCGACCCCGCGCACCTGGCCGACGACCTTGTCGCCGACGAGCAGGCGCTGCGCGACCCGTCGTCGTCGGAGGCTGTGTTGATGGCGGCGGCGCGCCGCCAGCAAGCGGCCTACCGCGCCCTCGGACGGCACCCCGAGTGGGACCCGATCGCGCGCCCGCGAATCCCGCCGTCGCTCCTCGAGATCTACGACCGCAATGTCGACGCGCGTCGGCAGCTCACCGTGATGAGCAAGGGCCATGCGAAAGACACGCTGCCTGCGTGGCGCATCGACCCGCCGACACCGGCCGACGAGCTGCTGGATTACTACCGCGAGGCGGAATCGGCGTCCGGCGTCGGCTGGATCTATCTGGCGGCGGTCAACCTGATCGAGACCGGCTTCGGCCGCATCGCCGGCGTGAGCACCGCTGGCGCGCAAGGCCCCATGCAGTTCTTGCCCGCGACCTTTGCCGCCTACGGCGAGGGCGGCGACATCCGCTCGCCCCACGACAGCATCATGGCGGCCGGCCGCTACCTCGCCGTTAATGGCTTCGCCGCCGACCGCGATTACGCCCTGTACCGCTATAACAACTCGAACCAATACGTGCAGGCGGTCAACGACTACGCAGCGGTGCTCGCAGTTGATCCCGCTGCGTTTGCCGGTTACTACCGGTGGGACGTTTATTACAACACGACTGCCGGTGACGTGCTCCTGCCTATCGGTTACTCCGCGACCTCACCGATCCCGGTCGCGGACTACCTGGCGACCCACCCGCGCTAAGCGTCAGGCGACCGCGCGCGCTTTGCGCCGGAGAATCAACGAAGCGCAGGAAGGCCGCCCATTACACAAAGCGCACACACAGGTGAAAGCCACTGCATGTCAATGTATTACCACGAGAGAAGCGTCACGGTGACGAATCTGTGGTGACGCCGGGTAGAGAGGCGGGGTAGAGAGCGACTCGCGCCAAACGTCACCACGCCGGTCGGGATCGGACGTCTCAGCCAGGCCGCCGGTAAATTCCGGAATGCACGGTTGATTCTGTTGTCCTTTGTCCCTTCCTCTCGAGTGGTAGCTACGATGCATTCCGTTGTGGCCCAATTTATTCCATCCAATCTGACCCTTCTCGCCAGCTCGAATAGCCTAAGGCCAACAGGAATCGGGCTAGCTAGCGTTCAGAATTCGACACGACATGACGGCTGACAGACCTCCACTTTGCCCAGCAGGAACTGGCAGATCTGAGATAGCGTCAGCAAGCTTATAGGCCAATGTACTTTCGTCGCTGTGACGTATTGTGCATGACTAACGGGAGCCGCGGATATCACCAATTTCGCGCCGACAAAGGCGAAGGAGGTTTCGCCCACGGTGGTTGCCTCGACACTGGAACGCTCTGGGCGACAATCGGTCCAATGTCTGTCGCGAAGAGCCGGCGCTGAGAGCCGGTTCAATTCTCATCGCGGGCTGCCGCACGGCGTTACGGCGGATTCCCATCGCGGCGTGCCACGATGAGCTCGCGCTTCAGGCCCTCTTAACAACTTAGCCTATCTACTGATAACTGAGATTATGTCAGGTAACGCGATAATATGCTGGGACACAATAGTTTTGGAGCGATGATAATAATGCCGGACTCTCAGAGTCACGCCAGACTTCCCTGTCCAATACATGACGACGATTCAGGCCGGCGCCGAGCCGAGAACAGCGCTACCCGGTGGTCGCGGTGTTCGGCGCAGCGAGTTGACCATAACGACGCTTATCGGCTAGAACAGGGGCTAGCGGCGGGCTAGTTAACCGGCTATATTGGCCGTATGAAGACCGTACCGCTGACCGAGGCCAAAGACAAGCTCTCTGCGCTCGTCGACGAGGCAGACACCACCCACGAAATCATTCAGATCACCCGGCACGGCCGCGTTGCCGCGGTCATCATGTCCGCCGACGACTTGGAATCGCTCAATGAAACCCTGCACGCCCTACGCACACCCGGCGTCCTCGACGACCTACGACAGGCTGATGCGGACTACGCCGCCGGCAACACTGTCAGCGGCGAGGACCTGCGTCGGCGGTACGGCCTCACGTGAGCGATGATGCGCCGGACTGGTCCATTCAATTATCCCCGGCAGCGGTGCGGTCACTAGACCGCCTGCCGCATAAGATCGCCGCCGCGATCGCCGAATTCATCACCGCCACATTGCCTACCGATCCATACACGATGTCCAAGCCGCTTCGCTTCGAGCTGGAGGGCTGGCGGGTCGCCCGCCGGGGCAACTACCGCGTCACGTTCCGGGCACTTGAGGACGACCGGGTCCTCTACATCGGTCGCATCGAACACCGCGCCCACGCCTACCGCAGATCCTGAGCGACCGACAAACCGTCACTGTGACGAAACTGTGGACGCCTATTGGGTTGCGGTCTCCACACGGCGGATCAGGCTATTCAGCGCGGCGGTGG
>JBKOYU010000844.1:0-2331 GCA_046725575.1 Actinomycetota bacterium
CTAGAGGCTGGCGCCAATCCCCTGTTGAAAGACTGCTGCTGAGCATATGCTCGGCCCGTGCCGAACGCCGCGTTAGATATCATTCACGGCTACTACACCTGCGAGTTCACCACCTTGTCACGCAATGGCTCGCCGCAGACCTGGCCCGTCTCACCAAGGTTGTTGACCGACGGACGGCTGCTGGTGGCCACGAGCATCGGACTGCCGCAGAAGGCGTTCAACGTTCGCCGCAACCCGAAGGTGAGTCTCTTGTTCTCCGAACCGACGGGCAGTGGAATCAAACAACCGGGAGCGGTGCTCATTCTGGGCGATGCCACCTCGGAGGACCGCATCGTAACCGATGTGTCGTCAGACCCGGATCTCGCAGCGCTCATGGAAACAGTGTCTACACGTCAACCTGCCGGCGCCTTCTGGACTTCGTGGCTGGGCCGGCGACTGTGGTGGTCGTACTTCATGCGCCTGTTGATCTACGTGACCCCGCGGCGGGCACTGTACTGGCCGACCCGGGATTTCACTAGCTCACCCGAGGAACTGGACCTCAGCGAGGTGCGACGTGTGGACTGAAGCGGCCAAATGGCTCGGCAAGTTCGACGAAGCAGTGTTAACCGTGCTCGACGCCGACGGCTACCCCGTCAGCGTTCGGGTCGACACCCGTACCTACGACGCCGCCACCGGTCAGTTGCCCGCGGCGCTGCCGGATGTGCTGCGCGCCGTCGAGAGTCCAGCCAACTTGCTGTGTCACTATCACGACGAAAAGATGTGGAAGCTCAAGGCCATCCAGGTCAAGGGCCGACTTGAAATGCGCAATGGCGGATGGCAATTTGTCAGCACGTCATTCAAGGCGCCGCCGAAATTGGCGCTGTTATCGTTTCTCAAGGGCACAGGGACCGCAGCCCAGAAATACCTGGACAAGCGTAGCCTCAAGCGCCCCGAGGTGAATTGGGTTGCCGTAGAAGAGATTAAGCGCCGCGTGTCCGACGCACGCTAGAGGCTGGCGGCGATCCTGTCGCCGACCTGTGTCGTGGACAGCTTTTCGTCACCGCGGGTTGCCAGATGTTGCTCGACGGCCTTGTCAACGCGTGCCGCAGCGTCGTCCTCACCGACATGGGCCAGCAGAAGCGCAACCGACATGATTGCCGCGGTCGGATCGGCGATGCCCTGACCCGCGATGTCCGGTGCGCTGCCATGCACGGGCTCGAACATCGACGGATTCGTCCGCGTCGCATCGATGTTGCCACTCGCGGCCAGGCCGATGCCGCCGCATACGGCCGCAGCGAGGTCGGTGATGATGTCACCGAACAGGTTGTCTGTGACGATCACGTCGAACCGGCCCGGATCGGTGACGAGGTGGATCGTCGCCGCATCCACATGTTGATACGCGACCTCGACGTCGGGATAGTCCGCGGCAATCTCCTGCACGGTGCGCCACCACAGATTGCCTGCGAAGGTCAGCACATTGTTCTTGTGCACCAGCGTCAGATGCTTGCGGCGCTGCTGGGCCCGGCGGAACGCGTCGTGCACCACACGCTGCACACCGAACGCGGTGTTGACGCTGACCTCGGTGGCGATTTCGTGCGGCGTGCCCACCCGGATCGCTCCCCCGGTGCCGGTGTACGGGCCCTCGGTTCCCTCACGGACAACGACGAAGTCGATGTCGGGGTTACCCGCCAGCGGACTCTTGACTCCGGGATACAGCCGGGATGGGCGCAGATTGACATGGTGGTCGAGCGCGAACCGGATGCGCAGCAGCAGGCCACGTTCCAGCACACCGCTGGGTACCGACGGGTCGCCGATCGCGCCGAGCAGAATCGCGTCGTGGCCACGCAGTTCGTCGATCACCGAGTCGGGCAGCACCTCGCCGGTCGCGTGGTAGCGCCGCGCACCCAGGTCATAGCTGGTCTTCTCGACGCCGGACACCACCGCGTCGAGCACCTTGACGGCCTCACCGACCACCTCGGGGCCGATGCCGTCGCCGGCAATGATCGCCAATTTCACGAGAAACTCCTTCGTCGGAAGCCCGGCCTTTTACTGCCAGGCAAGCGCATCCAATTGATATCGGCTTGTCGGTGCCGGCTCTTAACGTGTTGCTCGTGAAGCAGGTGGTTAAGGTCCGCGTGCTGCCGACAGCACTCGAAGCGTCGGCGCTGGAGGCAACCCTGCGTGCCTGCAATGGCGCGGCGTCGTGGCTGTCGTCGCGGATGCATGCCGACGGCGTCCACCGCAAGCTGGACGCGCAGAAGCGCTTCTACACCGAGTTGCGGCTGCGGTTTGGTTTGTCCGCGCAGCCGGCCATCCGCGTGATCGGCAAGGTTGCGGAGGCCTACGCTACGC
>JBKOYU010000295.1:0-7942 GCA_046725575.1 Actinomycetota bacterium
CATCAAAGGGTCGACGCGGCAGGACCCGCCTCTTAACGTAGACATATGCGGGCACTGATCGTCGTCGACGTCCAGAACGACTTCTGCGAGGGCGGTTCACTGGCGGTGACCGGCGGCGCGGCGGTCGCCCGGCGGATCTCCGAGCTCCTCGCCAGCGATCCCGGCTACGCCCACGTCGTGGCCACCATGGACTTCCACATCGACCCGGGCGAGCATTTCTCGGAGAAGCCCGACTACGCGGCGTCCTGGCCGCGGCACTGCGTGGTGGGTACGGCAGGCGCGGACTTTCATCCCGACTTCGACCCTTCGGGCGTGGAAGCGGTGTTCAAGAAGGGCCACTACTCGGCGGCCTACAGCGGCTTCGAAGGCACCGACGAGTCCGGCACGACGCTGGCGGACTGGCTGCGCCAGCGCGGCGTCGACGAGGTCGACGTCGTGGGTATCGCCACCGACTATTGCGTGCGCGCCACCGCGGCCGACGCCGCCGAGGCAGGCTTCTCCACCCGCGTCCTGCTCGATCTCACCGCGGGTGTGGCACCCGACTCGACGGCCAAGGCTGTCGAGGATCTGCGCGCCGTCGGCGTGGAGGTCGCCTAGCCCGCTCGGGAGCGCACCTCGGCCGCGGCGGCGACGAGATTCCGAAGCGACGCCGTCACCTGCTCCGTGGTGCGCGTCTTCAGCCCGCAATCCGGATTGACCCAGAGCCGTTCGGCCGGTACGGATTTCAGCGCCGCGTGCAGCGACTCGACGATCTCGCCCGTCGCGGGCACGCGCGGCGAGTGGATGTCGTAGACACCGGGTCCGACACTGTTGGCGAACCCGGCGGCGTTCAGGTCCTCCAACACCTCCATATGCGAGCGGGCCGCCTCGATCGACGTGACATCGGCGTCGAGATCGGCGATCGCCCCGATCACCTCACCGAATTCCGAATAGCACAGATGGGTATGGATCTGGGTCTCGTCACTGACACCCGACGTCGCCAGCCGGAAGGCACTGACGGCCCACTTCAGGTATGCGTCTTTGTCTTTCGCGCGCAGCGGCAGCAGTTCCCGGAGCGCGGGCTCATCGACCTGGATGATCGCGATACCCGCCGCTTGCAGGTCCACGGTCTCGTCGCGGATGGCCAGTGCGATCTGGTTGGCGGTGTCAGCCAACGGTTGATCATCACGTACGAACGACCACGCCAGGATCGTGACGGGTCCGGTGAGCATGCCCTTGACGGGCTTGTCGGTCAGCGACTGGGCATAGGTGATCCACTCCACCGTCATCGGGCTGCGGCGCACGACATCGCCATACAGGATCGGGGGACGCACGCAGCGGGTGCCGTAGGACTGCACCCAGCCGTTCTGCGTGGCGAAGAAACCGTCGAGCTGCTCGGCGAAATACTGCACCATGTCGTTTCGTTCCGGTTCGCCATGCACCAGCACGTCGATTCCCAGTTCTTCCTGCAGCTTGATGACAGCGGCGATTTCGGCCTTCATCCGCCGCTCGTACTCCGCCTGATCGATCTCGCCTGACCGCAGGGCCGCGCGAGCCTTCCGGATCGCCGAGGTCTGCGGATACGAGCCGATCGTGGTGGTGGGCAGCACCGGCAGCCGCAGGCGGGCCTGCTGGCTCTCCCGACGAGCCTGTGCCTCACCGCGATGCGCGCCGGCGGCGAGCACCCTGTCGAGCTTCGCGCGGACATGTCCGTTGTGCAGTCTTGGATCCGATCTCCGGGAAGCCGCCGCCTCGTGGAAGGTAACGATCGCGGCTTCGACGGTGTCGCGTCCGTCGCGTAGGGCCCTTGCCAGCGTGGCAACCTCGGCGACCTTTTCGGCGCCGAAGGCGAGCCAGCTTCGCAGCGCGTCATCGAGTTCGGTCTCGGCGTCAAGCGAATACGGCACGTGCAGAGTCGAGCACGACGTCGAGACCGCCACCGCGCGCGCCGAACCCAGCAGCGTGGCCAGGGTGCTCAACGCGGCTTCCAAGTCGGTCGCCCAGATGTTGCGGCCATCCACCACGCCGGCGACCAAGAGCTTGTCGGCGAGCTCGGGGACAGCGGCGATCGCTCGCTCGCCGCCCGCCACCAGATCGACACCGATTGCCTCCACCGCCGTACGGGCAAGGGCAGACAGAGCGCCGTTCAGCGCCCCAAAATAGGTCGCCACGAAAACCGCTGGGCGGTTGGCGATTTCGGCCAGAGCGCGGTACACACGCTCGGAGAGATCTGACCCGTTGTCGAGAATGTCGGTGACCAGGACGGGTTCGTCGATCTGCACCCACTCGGCGCCGGCGTCGGCCAACCGGCCAAGCAACTCGGCATACAACGGGAGCAACTCGTCGATGCGCTCGATCGGTGCGGGGCCACCATCGACCGCCTTGCTCAACGCGAGGAACGTGATCGGCCCGATGATCACCGGCCGCGCCGCAACGCCCTGTGAGCGGGCCTCGGTCAGCTCACCGAGCACCTTGTCGGCGTGGAGGGCAAATGTCGTGTCACCCCCGATCTCGGGGACGATGTAGTGGTAGTTGGTGTCGAACCACTTCGTCATCTCCAACGGAGCGATGTCGTCGCTGCCGCGGGCGGCTGCAAAATACCGATCGAGATCGTCCTCGACACCTGCGACGCGCGGTGGCAACGCGCCGAGCATCACCGCGGTGTCCAGCATCTGGTCGTAGTGCGAGAAGGTGTTGACCGGGATCGAGTCCAGGCCGGCCTGTGCCAATGCGTGCCAGGTGTCGCGCCGCAATCCGGCGGCGACGGCTTCCAGTTCGACGCGATCGACGCGGCCGGCCCAATAGCCCTCGATGGCCCGTTTCAGTTCGCGGTTCGGCCCTATGCGCGGCGAGCCCAAGACGGTGGCAGTGAAGGGCTCGGTTCTGATCACAGTGACGTCCTTCATGAGTGACGGGATGGCCACCGTCGGCAGACCTCAAACCGGCGGCGCGGCAGGATCCAGTGCGAGCAGGCATCACCGACGATGCCCCGCCGGACCTGCACCACTCCGCAACGGGCGTCGGCTGCGAAGAACCGGATGTCGGATTGCAGGGCGAGCGTCAGACCAAGGCCAAGGGCGTGCGCATTGACGGCCGCGATCACCGGCTTGGACAGCGACCATGCGGGCACCGCGAACCCGGCCGCACTGAACCCCGGGCCGGGTTCGGCGAAGGTCTGCTCACCGCCGCCGAGGTCCGCGCCGGCGCAGAACGCGGGCGGGCTGCCGGTCAGCACGATCACCCGCACCGACTCGTCGCGGTCGCAGGCCAAGAAGGCGTCGGCCAACTCGTCGCGCGTCCCGTCGCCGATCGCGTTGCGTTGCTGAGGCCGGTTGAGTGTGATGGTGGCCACACCGCGATCGACGGCGAACAACAAGGTGCGATAGGCGGGCATCGACGGACACCGTATCCTCGCCGAAGTGAGTGATGGCGCGGTGTCGGAAATCTGGCCGGGCAAGGCGTATCCGCTGGGAGCCACCTACGACGGCTCGGGGACAAATTTCGCGGTGTTCAGCGAGGCCGGCGAGCGCGTCGAGCTGTGCCTGTTCGACAACGGCACCGAGACGCGCGTGACGCTGCCGGAAGTCGACGGCTTCGTCTGGCACGGGTTCATCCCGAATATCGAACCCGGCCAGCGCTACGGCTACCGCGTGTACGGCCCGTACGATCCGGCCGCGGGTCAGCGCTGCAACCCGAACAAGTTGCTGATCGACCCGTACGCGAAGGCGATCGACGGCACCTTCGAGTGGAACCAATCGCTGTTCGGCTACAACTTCGGCGATCCCGACAGCCGCAACGACGACGACTCGGCGGCCAGCATGGCCAAGTGCGTGGTGATCAATCCGTACTTCGACTGGGGTGTCGATCGACCGCCCGGGCACGAGTACGCCGACACCGTCATCTACGAGGCGCACGTCAAGGGGCTGACCCAGACGCACCCGGACATCCCCAAGCAGATCCGCGGCACATACGCCGCGGTCGCGCACCCGGTGATCATCGAGCACCTGAAGTTGTTGGGCGTCAACGCGATCGAACTGATGCCGGTGCATCACTTCGTCAACGACTCCACACTCGTCGACAAGGGGCTCTCCAATTACTGGGGCTACAACACGATCGGGTTCCTGGCACCGGACGCCAAGTACAGCTCCAGCCCGAACCCCGGCGGGCAGGTCCAGGAATTCAAGGCCATGGTGCGCAGGCTGCACGAGTTCGACATCGAGGTGATCCTCGACGTGGTCTACAACCACACCGCGGAGGGCAATCACCTCGGGCCGACGCTATCGATGCGCGGTATCGACAACGCCGCGTACTATCGGCTGGTCGACGACGACAAGCGGTATTACCTCGACTACACCGGCACGGGCAACAGCCTCAACGTCGGCCATCCACACTCGCTGCAGCTGATCATGGATTCGCTGCGGTACTGGGTGACCGAGATGCACGTCGACGGGTTCCGGTTCGACCTCGCCTCTACGCTGGCGCGGGAGTTCTACGATGTCGACCGGCTGTCCGCGTTTTTCGAACTCGTGCAACAGGATCCGACGGTGAGCCAGGTCAAGCTGATTGCGGAACCGTGGGACGTCGGACCCGGCGGTTACCAGGTCGGTAACTTCCCGCCGCAGTGGACGGAGTGGAACGGCAAGTACCGGGACACCGTGCGCGACTACTGGCGTGGCGAGCCGGCCACCCTCGACGAGTTCGCATACCGCTTGACCGGATCGGCCGACCTCTACGAACAGACCGGGCGCCGGCCTGTCGCATCGATCAACTTCGTCACCGCCCACGACGGGTTCACACTGCGGGATCTGGTGTCCTACAACCAGAAACACAATAAGGCCAACAAAGAGGACAACCGCGACGGCGAGAACCACAACCGATCCTGGAACTGCGGCGCGGAAGGGCCGACCAAGGATCCGGAGATCAATGCGCTAAGGGCCCGTCAGCAACGTAATTTCCTTGCCACGCTACTACTTTCGCAAGGTGTTCCGATGATCGCGCACGGCGACGAGCTCGGCCGCACCCAACGGGGCAACAACAACGTCTATTGCCAGGACAACAGACTGTCGTGGATCAACTGGGCGCATGCCGACACCGAGCTGATGGAATTCACCCGTGCCGTGTCAGCGCTGCGCACGGCGCACCCGGTGTTCCGCAGGCGACGGTTCTTCAGCGGTAAACCGGTCGGCCGCCGCGGCGCCGCCGGCCTGCCCGACATCGCGTGGTTCGCTCCTGACGGCTCGGAAATGACCGGAGAAGACTGGGAATCGGGCTTCGCCAAGTCCATCGCCGTGTACCTCAACGGTCAGGGCATACCCGGTCTCGACGTGCGGGGCCAGCGCGTCACCGATGACTCGTTCGTGCTGTGCTTCAACGCCCACTACGAGCCGATCGAATTCACGCTGCCGCCAAAGGAGTTCGGTCCCGCGTGGGTACCTGTGATCTACACGGCAGATACCGCCACCGCTGAGGAGGCCAAGCCGGTGACCGCAGGTGCCAACGTGGCCATCGATGCGCGTGCGTTGATGGTGCTGCAGGCCAGCGACTCGACCCGCTAGTCCAAGGACTGGCTCACTCGATCACGTCGTAGAACGAGTCCCCGTCCTCCGGGGTGCCGTCGATCTGGCCACGTTCGCGGCCGTGCCTGTCCGGGTCCATGCGGTCGATTTCGTCGTTGCTGACCAACGTCAGCCCACCGCCGGCGTCGGAGTCGTGCGCGTCGCTCGGCGGCTCGCCACTCTCGTCATCGCCCAGATCGTCCGGAGCTTCCTCCGCGAGTCTCTCGTCGAGTGTTTCGTTGTCCTTGGCGTCGATCCACTCCTCAGGCGGGTCGACAACCTCGTCGCCGTCGTCATTGCGGATCTCGTCGGAGTCGAGTTCCTCGTCGGGCTCTAGCGGGTTGTCGTCGAAGTCGTCACTCGCCATGCCGCCCATGTTGCCCGACAAACGCCACCGCCACACGACGCGCGGCCCCCGGATTTCTTGTCGAATACGCATCTCGCTGCCGCGCCACTCAGAACCGTTGTGCGCCACCACGCTTGCTCATCGAGATTAGCTATCCGTACCAGGCCGTATGGTACGGTTAGTCGCTGTAGCAACCGTGGCCGCCGCAATGGCGCTCGAGATTTCCGTACATCTTGCTGACGCCGCCGGCCGGGCGGGCCGGGGGTAGGAGCCGAAGAGCGGCGGCGCCCTACCTGGCGGCCACGGTTGCCAGCATCCCTCCCAACCGTAATTTTCCCTGGTGTCAATGTCGGGTCCCGTGGGTGGCCGTATGCTGCCCAACATGGCGCCGACGCGCGATTCGGGCCGCCGGCTGACGGCCGACGACTGGATCGAAGCCGGATTTGCTGTGCTCGCCGACAGCGGCCCCAACGCACTGCGGATCGATGCGCTGTGCGAGCGCCTGAATGTCACCAAGGGCAGCTTTTACTGGCACTTCGCCGACATGCCCACATACCGCAGCGCGCTGGTCAAGGCGTGGGGCAGCCTGCACGACCGCAACCGTCGGCAATTCGAGAAGACGCTGGACGTCGACCCGCGGGAACGCCTGAAGATGATGATTCAGACGTGGGTCGCCCCGCAGCACTGGCAACTCGAGCGTGCGATGCGGGTGTGGGCCCTGACCGACGACGCGGTGCTTGCCAGTGTCCAACAAAGCGACGCGCGCGTGCTGCGCGCTGTGAGGCAGGCGTTCGTCGACTGCGGGTTCGGGCCAGAGGAGGCCGCTCTGCGGTCGTTTGTGGTGTTCGCGGCGGGCGTCGGGCTCCTGCACTCGTCGGATTCGGCCCCAGCCACTCCCCCCAATCTGCAAGACCGCTTCCTGGACTTCATGCTGCGGCCGTAGCCGGTCACGCTCGGGCCGTCGGCTCCAAACCCGTCTTCTTGTCGAGGTACTGCAGCAGGTCGTGGGCGGCGAGCTCGATGTCCTTGTGCCGCCACTCGGACGCCCGGTACACGCAGGCGATCAAGCCGGTGCGGTGAATTCGGCGAAAGTCCCCGTACACGAACGCATATCGCGCCTTCGTGTGGTCCTTCGCATTGTCGGTCAGTCCCAGATGCCACTCGGCGTACTCGTCCCAGGAATGCGCGTCGAGGTAGGCGTTCTGCGCATCGGCCCGCGGCTGCACCTCACCCCAGTCGCTGTCGAGGACGTACTGACGGGCATCGATGAGCATGCGCGCCTTGGCCACCGCCGCCTCGTTGAGCAGGTACTTGGCCATGTCCTCATTGTCCGCTCTGCGAAGCGGCCGGCGATGACCGAGACTGATCGGCATGTTCTCACTGGTCGGTAGGTCGGTGTTGGTCACCGGCGGCAGCAAGGGAATCGGCCGCGGCATCGCTTCGGTTTTCGCCGCGGGGGGCGCGCACGTCGCGGTCGCGGCGCGCTCGCGAACCGACATCGATTACGCCGTCGCCGCCCTCGACGGCCTTGGCGCAGGCAAGGTCATCGGGGTCACAGTCGACGTGTCGAACCGCGATTCCTGTGCCGCGATGGCCGAAGAGGTCGTCGCGGGTTTCGGTGGACTGGATGTGTTGTGCGCCAACGCGGGCATCTTCCCCGACGCCCCGCTGCAGTCGATGACCCCCGACCAACTGGCCGACGTGCTGGACGTCAACGTGAAGGGCACCGTCTACAGCGTGCAGGCCTGCCTGGACGCGCTGATCGCGTCGGGCCGGGGCCGTATCGTGCTGACGTCGTCGATCACCGGCCCGATCACCGGATTTCCCGGCTGGTCGCACTACGGCGCATCCAAGGCGGCCCAGCTGGGTTTCATGCGCACCGCGGCGATCGAACTCGCCCCGCACAAGATCACTGTCAATGCGGTGCTGCCGGGCAACATCCTCACCGAGGGCCTCGCCGATCTCGGCGAGGACTACCTGGCCGGGATGGCGCGGGCGATCCCCGCAGGCGCGCTCGGCACACCGGAAGACATCGGCTACGCCGCGGCGTTTCTCGCCAGCG